>JAEUIF010000230.1 GCA_016795185.1 Planctomycetia bacterium
CGTGCCACCCATCATTCCTTCGGGCAACATCCTATTTGACGATGCACTAGGCCTGCCGGCGCCGGCAGCCGTAGCCGAGCAGGCTCAGCAGCCCCAGGCCGCCCAGCGCCAGGCTGCCCGGCTCAGGAGTTTCATGGACGCCCGACTGGGCCGACAGCGGAATGTACTCTCCATCCTGCGGTCCCTCCTCGCCTTCCGGGGGCAAGTTCATCAGATAGTAGAGGATCTCGTCCGGGTTCGGTTCCTCGGTGGGCAGTTCCTCGGTGAGGTCGATGATGCCCGCGCCGGAATCTTCCTCTGTTTCGTCCCCCGGAGGCAATTCGCCTTCCCAGAACGGGTCGATGAGGGTTTCGTCCGTCGTCGGCGGCTCGATGGGTTCCGGCTTGATCGGTTCAGCCCATGCCGTGCCGGCGGCCAGCAGACCGACGACGAGACCAGCCAGCAGCATTGTCGCGCGCGATTGGCCCATGCGATTCCCCCTCCACGAAGATGTGAACTGGCGATGGCCGGCTGGAAACGGACAGGCAGGGCTGTTCGACGCACGTCGCGCCGACCGCCGAGCGAAGCCCGTATCTGGCCGAGATTGAGGGGCGGGTAATAGCCGAAGGCGAGTCACCTGGCAAGAGAACTTTTTGTATGCCTCGATCCGCGCTGGCGCCGCTGACAGCACACAACGCCTGCATTGTTGGCTGCCGGCGCTGTCCGCGCCTGGTCCACTGGCGCGAGCAGGTCGCCCAGGAAAAACGGGCTGCTTTTCGCCATGAAACCTACTGGGGACGGCCGGTGCCTGGCTTCGGCGATCCGCAAGCCCGGCTACTGGTCTGCGGCCTGGCGCCGGCGGCGCACGGCGGCAACCGCACCGGCCGCGTCTTCACCGGCGACCGTTCCGGCGACTGGCTCTACGCAGCGTTGCACCGCGCCGGCTTCGCCAATCAGCCCACGTCGCGTCATCGCGATGACGGCCTGCAACTGACCGCTTGCTACGTCACCGCCTGCGTCCGCTGCGCGCCGCCGGACAACCAGCCGACGCCGGAGGAACGCGACCTGTGCCTGGGTTATCTCGTCGAGGATTTGCGCTTGCTGCCGAGAGTGCGCGGCATCGTCTGCCTGGGCAGTTTCGCCTGGGACGGAATGTTGCGCGCGCTGCGGCAACTCGGTCATGCCGCGCCGCGCAAACCGAAGTTCGGCCACGGCGCGGCAGCCGACATCGGGCCGTACAAGCTGTTCGGCTGCTACCACCCCAGTCAGCAGAATACCTTCACGGGAAGGCTGACGGAGAAAATGCTGGATGAAGTGTTCAAACGGGCCGCGAAGTGGAGCCATCCAGCAAGCGAGCAGCGCATGTGAGTTTGCTGTTCAGAGCATTTCGCGACCGGCTGGAGCGGCCCGCACAGCGGACCCTACAAGATTACTGTAGGGTCCGCTGTGCGGACCGTGACGCCCGGTGCTACACCCGTTTGCAAAGTGCGCTAATCACCGCGGAATCATCCCTGTCCACCAGTACGCCTGGGCCATGACGAGCAGCCCCATCAGCAGGGCCAGCGCCAGGCTGTGCCAGAAGACGTAACGCAGGATCGCCCCTTCCTGGTTGTGCTGCCCGGTGGCCACGGCGGCGACCACGATGCTCTGCGCGTCGATCATCTTGCCCATGACGCCGCCGCTGCTGTTCGACGCCGCCATCAGCAGCATGGCCTGGTGTTCGGGCAAGGGCAGCACGCCGCCCGACACCAGCCGCCGCGCGGTGATCGTCTGCAAGCTGCCAAAGAGCGCGTTGGAGGACGTGTCCGAACCGGTCAGGGCCACGCCGAGCCAGCCGAGTAGCGCCGCGCACAGCGGATAGAAGAAGCCGGTCTGGGTGAAGGCCAGGCCGAGGGTGGCGTCCATGCCGCTGAAGCGCGTGGTGAAGGCGATGGCCAGCATCACCGCGATGGTGAACATCGGCCAGCGCACCCGCCAGCAGGTATCGAGAAACACCCACAGCACCTTGCCCGGCGTCATGCGCATCCAGGCCGCCGAAACCAGGGCCGCCAGGAAGATGCCGGTGCCGGTGCCCGCCAGCCAGCCGAACTCAAAGGTCGCCGATTCGATTTCCTTGTCCGGCACCACGGGATAAGTCCGCGCAATCTCCTTGTGCAACCCCGGCACCTTGACGCCGATAAAGGTCGGCTTCACGAGCACGGTATCGCTGCTAGCGGCGAAGGCGGCGCGCTCGTCCTTGCCGGGCACGCCGAGCAGCGTCTTGACTTGCGGGATGCCCCAGAGGAAGACGAAGACGGTCAGCAAGGCCCAGGGTGTCCAGGCAGAAGCGACTTCGGCCGTGGAATAGGTGCGCGGCTCCTCGGCGGGCGGTTCGTCCTCGAATTTCCAGATGGTTCTCGGCTGCCAGACTCTCAGGAACAGGGCCAGCGCCACCATCGAGATGACGCCGCCGGCCACATCCACCAGCCACGGGCCGTGCAAGTTGGAAATCAGGAATTGCACCAGGGCGAAGCTGCCGCCGCAGACCAGCAGCGCCGGCCAGATTTCGAGGGCCGACCGCCAGCCGGCCATCGTCCAGACCAGCCAGACCGGCACGATCAGCGAGAAGAAGGGCAGCTGCCGGCCGGCCATCTGGCTGAGTTGAAATTCCCAGGCTTCGAGGTGCATGCCGGGCGGCAAGGTCACGCGGGCCAGCGTGACAATGGGTGTGCCGAGCGCGCCGTAGGCGACGGGCGCGGTGTTGGCGATCAGGGCCAGGCCGGCGGCCTGCAACGGCTTGAAGCCCGCGCCCATCATCAGCGCCGCCGAGATGGCCACTGGAGTGCCGAAGCCCGCCGCTCCCTCGATGAACGCACCGAAGGAGAAGGCGATCAGCAGCGCCTGAATGCGCCGGTCGGCCGACAGGTTGACCACCGAATGCTTGACGATCTCGAACTGCCCGGTTTCCACGGTCAGCGAGTAGAGAAAGATCGCCGCCAGCACGATCCAGCCGATGGGAAACAGCCCGAAAGCCGCCCCGTTGAGCAACGCCGCCAGCACCGTCTGCGTCCAGGCGACGCGGCCTGCCGTCTCGACCTGGTCCGGGGTAAATACCAGCACCGCCGCCAGGAACGCCGCCAGCAACCCCAGCACCGCCGCGAGGTGTGCCGAAACCCGCCCGGTAGCCAGCAAGCCCAGCAGCAACACGACCGGCAAGGCGGCCACCAGCGTAGACAGCACGGGCGAACCAAAGGGATCGTAATTCTGGGTCCAGGTCATGATGGGGCCATCCCCGGCGGGTGTGGAGAGTGCGAAGCAGTCGACAAGCTGGAGGCTCCGGGTCCGCCACTGCGCCATCCGGACCGGTGGCGGACCCAGCGGCAGACAGTAGCCCGCCGCTCCACGGCGGGCTACTGTCCGCGCTATTGCAAGATGCTCAGCAGGTTGGAAAAATCATCCGTCCACAGCGGCTTGGCCGGGTCGGCTTTCAGTTCTTCCCACTCCCAGTAGCGCGTGAAGATGCCTGGGATCGTGGCGTTGGTCTGGCACAGGCCAAGCAGCGCGTTCATCTCGGCCGCTTGCCAGGCGGAGCGCTGGCGGGCGCGGATCGGCTCCAGGTCTTCCCACTTGCGGGCCATGATGACCCAGTCCGACGACGCCTTGCCCGGCGTGGACTGCCCCCAGTAGTAGTACGAATCCCACTTGGTCAGCCCGACCAGGCCCAGTTCCTTGCCGATGTTGCCCAGCACCGGCGCGGGCCGCAGATAACGATTGGACACGTTCACCACCAGCACGCCGTCGTCGGTCAGTTTTTCAAAGTAGAGCTTCACCGCCTCCTTGGTCACCAGATGCACCGGAATCGAATCGGAGCTGAAGGCGTCCATGAACAGCATGCGGAACTTGCGGTCGGGCGCTTCCTTCAGCTTCAGCCGGCCGTCGCCGAGGATCACATCCACCTTGCCCCGGCAATCGGACAAATAGGTGAAGTACGCCGGGTTGCGCGCGATCTCCACCGCCAGCGGATCGATCTCGTAGAAGACGATCTCCTGGTCGGGCAGGATGTAGCCCGCCAGCGTGCCGGTGCCCAGGCCGAGCACGGCGATCGGCCGCGTGTCGTGCGGCGTGCGGACCAGCGAGTCCATCATCTGGCCGATCGGCCCGGTCTTGTGGAAATAGGTCAGCGGTTCGATGAGCAGGTCGCGCAACAGTTCCTGGGTCGCCGCGGACGAAACCACCGCGTCGAGCGGATAGGTCGAACCGAGCGGTGCCAGCGAAGCCAGGATGTAGACGTTGTCCGTCTTGGTCCGCTGCTGCCCGTGCATGGTGGTGCCGTGGACCAGCTTGGTGTACTGCGGGATGCCCTTGTCGTTTCGCGCCGTCTGCACGCGGTAGACGCAGAAGAAGCTGCGCTCCTGGCAGAGTACATCGCCCGGCACGTTGTACCAGGCGCCGACGAGGGTCATCAAACCGACGCCCAGGGCGAAGCGCACCGGCCGCATCGAGAAGCCGTAGCAGATGGCCACCAGGAAGGTGCAGGTAAAGACGATCGATAGCCGCAGGAAGTCCGGCGCGTCCATGCGCACCGCTTCCCAGGGCCAGACCAGCCAGTCGCCGTACACCGGCGGGTGCCAGAGGAAGCGGGCCGTCACCAGGCCCAGGGCCACGGGCAGCACGATGTCCAGCACGCGATACGGCAACTCTTCGCGCTGGCCGAGCGCCACGTAGGCGAGCGCTGACAGCCCCAGCGCCGCCAGCAGCACGACATGCCACGGCCCCGGATTCAGGCCGGGCAAGTCGGGCAGCGAGGGAAACAGGCTGCCGGTCATGCCCTCGTCGCGCCAGTCGCGGTACTGGTGCCAGGCGGCGAAGGCGGAGACAAACGCCAGCAGCACCAGCATGGCGATTTCCAGCGCACGATTGGAATCGCCGGACTTCGAGTCCGTGCCCAGCACCGGCAGGAACAGGCAGGCCAGCGTCAGCACCAGGGGATATTCCGCCACGGTGAAGAACAGCGTCGGCGCGATCAGGTTGAAGATGCCACCCAGCAGGCCGCCCACCGACATGCACAGGTAGAAGCTGGTCAGGTACTGCGGCGCGGGCCGATTGCGGGCCAACTCGCCGTGGCAGACCATCGCCACGATGAACAGCGTGGCCAGGTGCAGTAGAAACTGCCAGCCGATCCAGGGGTGCGTGTCGGACATGTTCAGGAACACCGACAGCAGCACCGCCACCGGCATCGCCAGGACCATCAGCGGATGCAGCGCCGCCGTGGTCTTACTGAATACCAGGATGAAGCTGAGCAGGTAGAGGATCAACGGCAGCACCCAGAGCAGCGGGATGGCCGCAATG
>JAEUIF010000244.1 GCA_016795185.1 Planctomycetia bacterium
AGAACTTGATCTCGCTCGGGTCGAGCGCGTTGCGCGCGCTGATCAAATGCTGCGCCGCACCGGGCAAGCCGCTTTCGTCCTTGGGATGGAAGAGAACGCGCTTGCATTCCCAGACAATCGGTCCTTTCTCGCCGTCCTTGACCCGCCAACGCTGCCACGGTTGCTCACGCAGCGGCGGAGCATTCATCATCTCAGCAACGCCCTGGGCCCGAGGGCTGCCGCAAGCCAGGCGCGGCACGCGTCGGCCGCGACCACGCCGGCGGGCATGATACGGCCGCGTCACCACCCGCGGCGCCTTGAGCCAGCCCGTGAAGGTCCGCGGAACTTCGCCCACATAATACTGTCCCCGGGCCGTCAGGCCGCGCAGGAAATCGGGCTTGCTGCCGTAGCCTTCGTCGAAAGTCACCCACGCGAACGAGAGCTGATTCAGCATGGCTCGGTCGTACAGCGCCAAGGCGATCTGCCACTTGGGCCGATAGACCATGGTGTCCGGGATACCAGCCGCGCGGCAGCGGTCGCGGTCTTCGTCCCAGCTCTTCGGCAAGAACAGCTCGCCATCGAGCAAGCAGTGAAAGTCATCGACGGCATAGGCCAGGTGCACGGTGACGATGCAGTTCTCCGTCTTGCCGAGCCGGCCGCACCACTGCTTTTGAACGCCGGGCGTCTTGTCGCCTTTCTTGGCATCACTGGTCTCGTCGAAAATCCCGATGGCATGCGGGCCGGCATGTTCGGCGCGGACGATGGCTTGCAGTCGGTCGCGCATGTGGTCCTGGTCCCATTTGAGCAAGCTCAAGAACTCTTGCAAGGTGCGCGGCGGCACGCCGGCTTCCAGGGCGATCGGCTCGACGCTCTTTTCCGGCAGGTCCGAGAGCTGCCCTCGGATGAACACGGGCAAGTGCCCGCGTGTGTTCTTGCGCGAGAAACAGTCGTCAAACTGCTTCAGGAAGCGGTTCAACATCGGTCCCAACTGCCGAATCTGTGCAGCGTCCATGCCACGTCCTCCGGAAACCCATTTCCGGCAATAAGATTCGCCGATTTCCGTAAAACGAGCAAGGCCAAACTAGCGTTGTAGAATTAGTGCCTCTCGAGAAGACGATCGCCTTTGCCCAGGCATTCGCCTTGTCGTAGTTGTACTCTCGCTGACAGGTGCGGATCTGCTCCAGGGCTCATTTCTGGTAAGCCCGGACTTTGCGGGCCAGCTCTGCTTCAGCGCCGCTACTGGCCGGGGCTGTTCGTCCTCCGGGTCAAAGGTGAACCCGACGGCGGCGTCGTGGACGCGAGCGACGCCAGCCTGCTGTAGAACGACGTCTTGCTCGGCTGGGGTTCGGCTCCCTCGAACCAACCAGCCCAGGGGGAGCAGGGCAAGGCCGCCACAGGTCAAGAAAGCGTTGCGGTTTGGACGTGCGGGCATGGGCGGCCCTTTCGGAAGGCCGGACGGTGCCAGCCGTCCAGGCGAAACCATTTCCCAATTTGGGAAATTATAGCACCGGCCGTACCCTGCCGCCAAATGAAACGGCGGCACAAGGAGAAATCGCAGCACACCCGCGCCTATCGGCAGCTGCTCGAGGCGCTGCGGCAGGCCCGCGAACGGGCCGGCCTCAAGCAGGAAGAGGTGGCCGAGAAGCTGGGCACGTACGCGTCGTTCGTCTCCAAGTGCGAGTCGGGCGAGCGGCGGCTCGACGTCGTCGAACTGGCCGACCTCTGCCGCGTCTACGGCGTGAACCTGGCCTAACTGCTCCGTTCCCTGGGCCTCTCGTCTTGACGCGGCGGTTCCTCCATGCAGTCCGTGCGCTAGCCGGCCGTTGGCTGCGGCCCGGAAAGCGGGCGCAGCAGACCGACATCCGAAAGCAGCCCAAAATGTTGGGTTAACTGAACCGCGAACGCCTCGGAGCGAACCAGCGCTCCCACCTCGATGTTTCGCATCTGCGCCGCCTCCGTGAAATTCGCCGAAGTGACCAGCGCGACCTTCCGATCCACCACAATGCACTTGGCGTGCAAGCTGGACCGCTTCCCTGCCTCCAGGTTCAACGAGCGCGGGTCGTAGTACAGCTCAGGCAGCGACTGACCAGGCCACTCATGCGCGTGGAAGTTGTGGACGAAGCGCCGCAGCAGGTCGTCGGTCAATGTCGTGTCGCCTTGGTGTCGTTGAACGTTCAGAAAGAGGCGGACTCGCAGGTTTGGCCGCTCCTCCATTCGTTCGGCCAAGCGCTTGAACACAGCCCGGCCCTGATAAACCGCAAAGCCGGCCACGAGCACTTCCGCTTCGGCCGACCCGAATAGGTCTCGCACCACCACGCCGGTGTCCCGGTTCGTGATGCCCAGCGTTTCCGGTCCCGTCCAAACCAAGTCCACCAGGTCAGACTTTGCAGGGACGTGCGACCGTGCCTGACGAACCGCGTCCACGAGCAACGCTAGATGCTGGGGCTGCATGCCCTGCTCGTGTAGCTCTTGCAGCCGATCCGCGATGGCGCTGGTTTGGCCCGTGGCGCAGAAGCGTTGGACCGAAATGATCGTGAAGGGCGCATGCAGTCGGCCCGAACGTAAGGCTCCTGCGAGGGCAGCAAGGTCGGCATCGGTGAGCTGGTGCAGGGCGTCCATCGGCTTCACTCGGCTCGGAAGAAGTCGGCGTTCAGGTCCTCGACGGTTGGCACGACCAGGGCCCGATCGAGGAAGTCGTTGTGCTGCTCGCAGGAAGTCTCGGCGATGAGCAGGCAACCGTGGCAGGCGGCTCCATGCAGGAATCGGCACTCGTGCTGGTTCTGGGGATCGTGCTGGGCGCAGACGGGGTCGTTGGAGCACAGGCGGCCCAGTTCCAGCGCGGCGCGTAGGTGTTGGTCGATCTGACGGGCGCTCTCGACCAGGCCGCCCAGGGTTCCTTCTGCGTCGGGCGTGCCGGTGTAGAGTAGGATGCCATAGCCGGCTTCCAGGGCGTACACGCGTTCCCGGATCGAGCTAGCAGGGTAGCCGCACTCCAGCGCCACGGAAGTAAGCAGCAAGTGGGACAGGGAGTGAAGCAGGTAGAACGGCATCCCTGGAAACTCACGATGGCTTTGCGGGTGCGACTTCTTCCATGCCTCGAAACCCGCACGAAGCTGCCGACCGCGCTCCTTAACTTCGTCCCGTCCCAGCCAGTCGTCGATGGCGGACTTCTTGAACTGGATGAACAGCCCTTCGCCACGGTTCTCGACCGCCGGTAGCCAGGAGAGTTCGCGTGCCAGCGGAGCGGCCTGCACGCCCATCTCCAACTCGCCTTCCACGTTTGGCGTAATAGCCTCAAAACGAGTGAAGCCCAACTGGGCCACCACTTCGCGCAGGCGATGGACCAGGACAACCCGCTCCACGCTGGACATCCACGGCTTGTCCCACGCAGACTTCGGCAGCGCTCGTGCGAAGAAATCCCCGTCCGGCGTATCCTGGCCAACTTCTTCCTTGGTCGCGGTCAGCACCTCGAACTCGGCCTGCTTGACGGACTTGATCGGCGCTTCGTCACCCGTGCCCTTGCGGACCTCGATCTCCTGGAAGACCTCGTCATCGGTGAAGCCTTCCAGCGCCGCCTTGACAGGCGGCTTCTTCTGCCGCTCCTTCTTCAGCTCGTCGAGGGTATCGACGTACTGGAGGAAATTCTCCCAGACCTGGTTGACGGCCTTCTCCAAGCTCTCGTTGCGGTCGGGCAACGAGATGACACTCATGATCTGCGGGAAATAGGCGTTGCTGGCGTGACGCACGAGGAGCCGATTCACGTCGTCACAGGCGTCCTTTGAGTCACGGCCCAACCAGGGGCGCGAGCCGTCGCAGTGGCCGAGGGTGCCTGGGACCGTTGCGTCGTTGAGCCGGCGTTCCAGGCCACACTCACAGCGAATGACGATCTCGCCCAGGTCACCCGTTGTCCCCCGTTCATCAATCCAGAGCTGGCGCCGGCAGTTCGACTGTCCGCGATGGACGAACCAGTACCAGTCGATGTCGCCGATGTGGCCCTTGCGACAGGCCCGGACAAAGCGCACTGGCACGACCGGGTGCTTCTTCTTGTCGTTGTCGATGTACTTGCCCTTGGTCAACGCCCTCCGGTGAACCAGGAACCGCGAGCGGGTGATGCCGCCACGGCTGCCCCTCTCGACATCCTGGGTAATGAACCACTCCGGGAATTGCCAGGCCGTGATACCTGTCCGTGGTGCCGTGGGGTCTTCATTGTCCGGCGGCGGCGAGAAGAGCTTGAGCGCTGGCAGGTTCAGCAGGCGCTTGAGCTTCTCGATCAGGCGGGCCTCGTGGACCTCCTCGCTGACACCGGCCCAGTTCTCCAGACCGCCGACGATGACGGACTGGATCGGCAGGTCCACGAGGGAGCCGGGGCCGAAGGTGGTGACCACCTGGCTATGACGTACTTGACCTTGGGGACGAGCATTCGGTTTCATTCCTCGTCCTCCACGTCGATGTTGTCGAGCGTCTTGACCCAGAGGTTGACGCTGGGCTCCACGTCACGCATGGAACGGTTGGCCCGGAACTTGCGGTGGCGCATGGGCAGCTTCTTCAGCTCAGGGCTCAGGAACTCATAAAGCAAGCGCTGGGCTGCTCCCGTTTCGATCTGGTACTGGAGCTGGACACCCTGGTTTTGCAGGTCGTGGGCGATGTGGCTCCACTCATCGAGCAGGTCCACGGCCCGGCTGCGGACGCGATCCCGCAGGGCAGTGGATTCCTGCGGCGTCGAGGCGTAGGCCGCCGCTCGTGCGGCCAGGGCATCAATCACGAAATCCAGCTTGCCGCGCTGGTGGAGAATCTCCGTAGCGCCCTTGGGCGGCGTCATCGGGGCATGGGCCTGGCGGGTGAGCGCGATCAGCGTGCCTGCCAAACCACGGTCCAGCGCTCGCGGCGAGAACGGGGTGACGCTCGTGGCTTCCACACTGCGGTAGAAGGACTGGTGGTAGCAGCCGAAGCGTTCGTAGTGGGAACGGTCCCGTGGGCGATGGACGTTGAGGATGGTCACCACGAGACCGGGCTTGCCCTCGTCGCGGCCCACGCGGCTGGTTGCCTGGATGTACTCGGCACTCGTCTTGGGCTGGCCCAGGACTACCATCAGGCCAAGCCGGGTAATGTCGAGGCCCACGGAAATCATGTTGGTGGCGATGGCGACATCCACGCGGTCATCGTCATGGAACGGCACGGCCAGCCGCCGCTTGGCTTCCGCCACCTTGTCGGTGCTGACGCGGGAGGTGAGTTCGACTACTTCATAGGCGATCTTGCGTTCGGCGAAGGGACCGTCGGTCTCGCCTTCCCGTACCCGGTTGGCGTAACCAGAAAGCCGGGTGCTGACCTCGTCCTCGATGATCCGCCTACTGCCACCCAGCTCGCGCAAGCTGTTGAAGTAGCCGAGCAGGGTCATGTAGGGGTCAGCCGGGTTGTCCTTGTTCTTCTTGCCGCCGTTGGCGACGTACCACTTTTGGGCAGCGCCAAGGAGGGCCAGATAGGTTCGCAGCAGGATGACCTTCAGGCTGCGTCCCTGGGCGGCGATGCCGAGGTAGAGACGGGCGTGGCTCTCTTGAGGCGTGTGGGTGCGGGCGAAGAACGAGTCGCGTCGATCCGGTCCTGGTGGAGGAAAGATGTCCACGGTGCGGCGGGAGAACAGGGCACGAATCTGCTTCTCGGCACGACGGACCGTCGCCGTGGACGCAATGATCTTTGGACGCACGAGTTTGTCGCCCACCTTGCGGGCGCACAGTTCATCCAGCGCCGATTCATAGAGGCCCACCATCGTGCCCATCGGCCCGGAGATCAGGTGCAGCTCATCCTGGACGATCAGGTCGGGCGGGAGCATCGCAGCCGGAAGCGGCGTGCCGGCATTCGGCTCACAGGGGCCGTAGAAGCCGTGCTTGTCGTGACGCTCGACGCGCCCAAAGAAACCACCTACCGGACCCGTCCACGGCATGGCGGCAAACTTGTCCACCGTGGCGATCAGGAAACAAGGCAAGCGGCGGTAGATCGGTTCATCGACGGCCAGGATGGGCAGCGCGTTGTTGCGGGTGAAGTCGCAAGCACGGTTGATGCAGGTGATCCGCAGGTCGGTGGGGTTGTCCGGGTTGGGCACCAGCTGGAACGAGTTGGGCGTGAACTTGGTGCCGCACCAGGGACACTCTTCCAGCGGCAACGGCGGGGCCTTCTGGCTGTTGTTCTTGTAGGCGATGGTCCGCGACCGTGCCGAGTTCGTGTTGCCATCGCCTTTGCGTCCCATCTCGTTGGGCGTGGCCGCGCGCCCCACCCACAAGCCGATCTCGAAGGGCCAGTCGCCGAGCTTGTCCGCGTTCTGCTGGCGTTCGAGTTCGAGGGCACAGATGAGCGTGGCGGCGCGGCCGAGCTGGTCGAGGGTGAGCAGCCGCAGGGTGTAGCGCATCAGGACCGCCAGGCCCGCCGATGCCATGCCGGGCTTGGTCAGCCGACGGTAGACCAGTGTGAACGCAGCCAGTCCCAGATAGGCTTCCGTCTTGCCGCCGCCGGTGGGGAAGAAGAGCAGGTCCACCACCTCGCGATCATCGTGGGTGGGATCGACGATGCCCTTCAGGTTCATCAGGATGAACGCCAGCTGGAACGGACGCCAGCTTGGCGCATCCACGGTGGCAGGGTCCTTGCCCCGCATGGTGCCGAAGCGACGCCGGGCGGCCACGGCCATCGTGCGGTTGGCCATGCGGAACGCTTCCAGGGCCTTCTCGTCCTTGAGCAGCTCGATGCCGGCCTCGATGCGGTTGGCAGCCACCTTCGCACGCGAGAGCAGTTCGTTGCCGGTTTCGGCGCGACGCTTGGGGCTGCTGGGGATGTTGGCCTTCTGCTGGTCGATCCAGGTGCGGTAGTGAGCCACCAGCGCCGAGAGCTTTGCCTTTGCCGTGGTACCATCCGGCAACTCGGCCAGCTTCTCCATCGCCAGCTCAACGCCCTCGATCTTCGTCGGCGCCACTCGCTCGACTTCGGCCGCCGGTATCCAGCGGGTGTGGACTTCGCGGCAATCGCATTTGTCATCGAGGACAGCCCGTGTCGAGACGCCATGACCGACGGCGAACTCGCACACGTCGCGGTATTGAAGGTCGGCCACGCGCTCGTCCCAGTCGTCGGACTCCAGGCCGCGCAGGTTGGGCCTCGGCACGAACGCATGCTCACACGAGGCTTCCAGGACGGTCTGGAACGCCCAGGCCACGTCGCGTTGCTCATCGCCTGCGGGCTTGCGCCGGTTGACGAGAAAGAGGGACACGGAGCGCGTGCCCCTGGGCACCATGCCGGTGAAGGCCGGGATGTCCTTCACCGGGCGGACCGACAGCGCCAGCCGCAGGCACTGCTTGGCGGGTCCACTGCTGGGCACGTCGCATTCGGTCGGCTTCTGGGAGTTGGGCAGCTTCAGGGTGATTGGCTCGACATGCTCGTTGCGTTTCCAGCCGCGCGGCATTCCCGGTCCATCGGCGCCTTCGTGGCCTTCTGCGCCTTCGACCAGGACCGGCTGGTAATCGCCCCAGCGCACCTTGACGTGCAGCTCTTTCGCTTCCTGGGGGACCAGCAGGCTCAGGCCCATCGAAGAAGGGAAGACGGCACGGCGGGCCGCGGCGGTTTCCGGCGTCGTGGCATCGTCGGTGCCGCCGGCGTCGCTGACCTCATCGACGCCCTCGACGGCGGCTTCATCGACCTTCTGGGCCTCGTCGGCGTCGATGGGGACGAGGAAGCCGGTCAAGTACCAGCGTGAGGGAGACTGCGGCAGGACCTCGTTGAGCAGCGGCGAATCGTGGTCCGGACCGATCAGGTCCATGCCGAGCGTTTGCACCAGCTGCTGACGGATTTCGACCGAGGTCATTGGCGGGCTCCTACAGGACAGGGATTTTCGACGATTGGACGCTCGCCGTGCTGGAAATACAAGCTCAGCAGGAGTCCGCCAGATCAGGGAGACGGTCGCGGGCGCTTCAGGAACCCGGCCACCTGGCCGTAGACCGGGCCTGCCACGCCGCGAAGGCTGTGCGTGATGTCGATCCACTGGCCGAGTTTGCTTGTCCAGCTTCCGTCCGGCAGCTGGCGGGCCGCATGTTTCGGTCTGCCGTCCAAGGCGTACAGGGCGACTTTCTCGAACTCCGGTTCCAGCTCACCACCCGCACAGCGAACATAGCCAAGAGATTCAAAGGCCAGGTAGAAGGCTTCGAGGGTCTCCCCACGCAGAACACCTTCGGGCCAGTATCCCAGTCCCTCGGCGTCGGGCCACCAGACGTCATCGGTGCGGCCGGCGGCCCAGGCGATGCAGTTGTAATCGGTCGTCGCCGGGCTGGTTTCCGTGAAACCCTCATCGGCAAGGGACGGGAAGGCATTGTGCAGGGCCATGTCAATACCCGTGGTCCCTGGCCCAGGCCAGCCAGGCGGCGGCCATGCGCGGCATCTTCCCACGATCCGCCGCGGGCACCGGGTCAGCGCCCGTGATCGCTTTCAGCGCCCAGAACCAGTGATCGGTTCCCCGGCGCAGCTCCGCGAAGATGAGCGGCAACGCTTCCCGTCCCATGCCGATGATGCGCTGATAGGCCGGGTGCAGGGCAATGTCGGTGATCGATGACAGATAGAGGGTGTCCTCTTTCCACTGGCGGCGCAGCTCCTGGAAGCGCTCATACAGAGGGGCCTCGACGTCGGCCGGTTCGACGCGCACGCGCGCCCCTTCGGGAAGCTGGGCCGGTGCGTCCAGCACAATTGCTCCCTTCACCACAGTGCCTTCCAGCGACATGATTCTTCCCTCCCACACACAGCGCACGGCGTTATTATACGGCCGCGGTCGTTCAAAACATCGCGGGCCCTTCCGGGTCCTGTCCTCTCTTCTTCCGGCCCGCTCTTGCCTTGGCCGCCTTTTTCTCCTTTGCCCCCGCAGGCCCCGCCAAGGCTTCCTCCTCGGCCCGCTTCTTGTTCAGTTCCAGCAACCGGGCCAGCACCTCGTCACGGAATTCGTCAGGCCAGCGGTAACGCCAGGGCTTCTTGCGTTGCCGGCCGCTGCTCTCCTCGTCGTCGTCTTCCTCTTCGTAGTCGAGCAGGAAGTCGCAGGTCGGCTTCAGGTCGGCCCAGCCGTAGGCGTCGAGGACCGCGCGGTCCATCGCGGCGTGAAGGTCGCGGAGCTTCTGGATGTCGGGCGAGCGCTCGCTGGGATCGTGGAAGCGATTGTAGGTCTTCGTCAGGCCCTCGTTGTTCTGGACCATGAGGGCGGCGCGGAAATCGTAGTACGCTTTGCCGGCGGCTTCAAGCTGCGGGTCCGTCTCGAAGTCTGTAGGAAAGGGGAACGTCTCGAAGCAGTCGGAGGGCGAGTAGTTGAGGTCGTCCTTCATCGTCGAGGAGAAGAAACGTGCCCAGACCTCATGACAGCGCGACTGAAGGGCGCCAAAGGCGGAGGTTGACTGGAATGGAAACACGGCAAGCTTGTGAGAAAACACAGTCTTCGCGGGCAGAAATGCAAATGACAACTTGTTCGAGATGATCGGGCAAACCAACACTCGCTGACGAGCGTTGATGGCTGAAAACAGCGCTGGGGTCGTTTCTCCAAAGCGCCACCAATATCGCGCGCGGATTTCCCGATTCTGTTTCAGCCGCTCCGGCTTCACCTTCTCCTCGACAATTCGCACCAAATCCGGCCAACGCCGCGCCTCTGCCTCTGTCATCTCGCCAAAATTGATGACGTACCGATGATGAGCGTGCGTTGGGCTGTCGTTGACCTCTTCGCCGCCGATGTAGGGGAAGATACGCTCGGCGTTGCGCTTGTCCTTGGCGATAAGTCGTTGCATTTCCGCCAATGGGGAGGCAACGCCATCCTTGTCGGTGTCGTCGAAGGTGAAACCCATGCCGAGGACGTAACTGCCAATGAAGCTCTTGTCAGCGTTAGCCTTCAAGGTGGCCGGATTCTCATGGCCGCCGGCGTGGAAGAGATAGGCGGTGATAAGCGGCACGTCTTTTCCATCGAGGGAGTACGGCCGATCCATCTGTCTTTTGACAACATGGATTACGCTGACGACGACAGCCGCTTGGCCCGGCCACTTGTGCCGACGGCGCGCCGAATAGATCGTGCCTCCGTGGGTGCAAAGCCACCGTAAGCCAGATGCTCGCGTATCGCCCTGGGCAATCGTGTTCGTGGCGATCAGGCCGAAGGTGCCGCTACTCCGAAGGAGATTGAACGCACGACGGAAGAAGTGGGCCACCAGGTCGCTGTTGCCGTGCGACTCCTCGTGCAGCGCCTTCAGCCAGTCGAGATAACCGTCGTGGCTGCCGTCGATGATCGTGTTCTTGCCAGCAAACGGTGGATTTCCCACGATGCAATCGAACCCTGGATTCTCGCGCCCAAACACCTCCGGGTACTCGATTTGCCAGTGAAACGGCGTGATGCCCTTCTCACCTTTCCGGAGCGCCGCAACAGCCTTGTCCAGTGGCTTGCGCAACTCCAGCCTGAGCGGCGGCCCCCAGTATTCCTCCAGCAGCCCATACAGCTCGTCGCGATTCTCCTGGCGCTGGCGATCCTTGTCAGCAGAAAAGAAAGCAGCGATTACCAGATCGCCGATCAAGCGAGGTGATTGCAGGGCTTCCTCGGCCAATGCCAGTTTTTGCTGCTTGAGTAAGTAATGAACGAACTCGTCGGCCTCGATGATCTCGCGGCGTGCGTCGGTGACCAGCTTGACCTTGTTGGCGATGTCGGCCTGGGCGAACGTCTTCTGGGCTTTTGGCTGCCAGTGGAAACCAACGATCTGCTGCCGTGTCAGCCCCACCAGCGAATCGCCGCAGCGCAGGGCATGGTCGAGGAACGTGAAGGGATGGTCCTTGGCCAACGTCGCCAGCCACAACGACAGCTTGGCCAGGTCCACCGCCATCGGGTTCTTGTCCACGCCGTACAGGCAGCGCTGGGCGATGGTCCGCTGGGCAAACAACTCCGGCGTTTCGTCGTCGGGTACTCTCGGCATGCCGCCGTGAACGCCCCAGGCTTTGAGCAGGGCATCGCCGAGCTGACGACAGGCTTCGACCAGGAAGGCGCCTGAACCCATTGCCGGATCGCAGACCTTGAGGTCCAGGAGCTGCTTCGGCGTTGGCTGCTCGCCCAGCTGCTTGAGGACAGGTTCCAGCGCCTTGCGGACGATGGGGCCGGTGAGGCTGCGCGGGGTGTAGTGCGAGCCGGAGCGCCGCCGCTCATCGCTGGGCTGCAAGACCATGCTGCCGGCAGGGACGATGTTCGGTGTCAGGTCCTTGGCGACCTTGCGATCCAGGGCCGCGACCACGTCCTCCGGCTTGTCCGCACCCTTGAGCGAGTTGAGTGCCGCTCCCGTCACGCTCTGATCGGTCTGCTCCTTCAGCCACTTGCCGCGGTCCTTCCCCGGCACGTTGAGCAGCGCATCCAGGTTGATCGTGACCGGGGCGCCGTGTGTCTTGGCCGGCTTCACCGCGATCGACGGTCCACCCGCCTTCTCCAGGCGGAAGCCCATGATTGCTTCGTACACGGAGCCGATCTGTTCCACGTCCAGACTGCTGTAGGAGATGCGCTCCCCGTTCAGGATCATCAGCTTGTGCAGCACGCGAAAGATGACGCCGTCCGCCACCAGCGGCGGTGCCAGGCGTTCACCCGGTTGACGCTCGGAACCCTGCATGCGGCCTTCCAGGAATGGGTAACGGTCCGGCTGAAACAGGTAGCCGTGTCGTGCGGGCAAGCGCAGCTTGCCTTGCCTGCCGCCGTCGTGGACCAGTCGGAACAGCGTGAGAAGCTGTGCCCAGCCGCCATAGCGCAGATCCATCGTGTCGGGATAGTGACCCTCATCCTCACGGAGCCGCTCGAACAGGCCGGTGACGGAGTAGTATTTAACGTAGGTCTCGTCGTCGGACATCAGGCCGCGGTCTTCCGCGTACAGCAGAAACACCAGCCGAAGCAGGACGGTGAGCAGCCCGGCATATACCTGGTCGGGATCGCTGCTGAGCACATCACGGAGCAAGCCGCCCTTGCGCAGATCGTCGGCGGCCTGGAACCCACGCAGCAGTTCGTACAGGGCGGCGAGGACCTGCTGGGCCAGCTCGGTGGAGACCGTGTTCTGGTACTTGCGGCTTTCCGCCAGGATGCTGGGCAGCCGTTGCTTGTCGGGCAGGGAGAAGAGGCGCTCGGACGAGAGCAGCATCTGCAAGGCCGCGAAGATCGGCCGGCCCGCAACCTCGGTCATTGCCTGCACAGGAAAGGTCACATGCCCGGCGGTCTCGCCACGTGGGGCATAGACCAGCCGCAGATGCGTGGCGTTGGAAAGCAAGCCAATCGGCACCTGCGTCTCGCGCAGGAGCCGTTCAAAGCGGGCGTGTGGGGTGGCGTGCCAGCGACGTTCATCGGCCGAGCTGGCATCGTCCAGCGGGGTACCCATCGCCACCTCCTGAATCAGCATGAGCCAGGTGGGCGGCTTGGCCTTCGGATCATCAGGGACCGCGTAGGTCGGCCGCAACGTCTCGTGGTACTCAGGGAGGACGGCTTCGAGGGCCGCGGCACGAGGATCAGCGGCCTCGACGAGATCGGCATCCTGCCAGCCAAAGACAGCGGTGAGCAGCTTGCGCAGGTCCTTGATCGACGGCATCGGCGTCGTTTGACCGACGACCAGCCCTTCGTTGACGTGCTCCAGGAACCGCTGATGTTCGGTGGCGACGTTGGCGTTGACGTGGGCCTGGCATTGCAGCAGTGCCGGCGCGGACACGACGAGGCCGACAGGCTGCAAGTAGCCGAGCCATTGTTGATGCGCCAGAAGTTCAGGGTCTTTCGCCATCGTCCTACCCTGTCACCGGCCACAGGTACACCAGTCCCACCGGTTCCACCCGCTGGGCCTTTACCTGGTACACCTCACGGATGCGCGTCGGCTCGGTGGTCAGCTCCCGGTCGATGTCGGTCAGGCGGCGGGACCAGTGGCGTTTGTCCGCTTCGAGCTGGCGCATTTCTTCCTGGTCGAACAGGCCTGGCTGGATGTCCTTCGTCTTGGTGACCGTCGCGCCGATGCGTTTCTTCTGGTCGTCGAGGATTGCCCGCATGGCCTCCGCTTCCTTGTCGCCGCGCTCGCGCAGCTTGAGCGTGGCGCCCTCGGCCAGCTCGTTGCCCCGGCGGTCCAGGTGAGGCAGTAGCTCCTCCACGTCGCGCGGGGCCGACGCCAGCAACTGTTTCAGAACCGTCTCATTTCCAGGCTGCCCTGGCTTGAGAAGCGACTGTTCCAGCAGTTGCAGCGTGTTCATCTCCGCATCGCGGGCATACGGCGTGAGTTCCCCTTTGCGCTTCTTGGGATCAGTCCAGCGCGCCGTCACCGGGATCAACTCTTCATGCAGCCTCGCGGCGCCGGCGCCGTACAGGCACAGGCGTCCCAGAAGGATGACGCGAGGAATGGCATCGGTGGTCTGGGCGAGGCAAGCCCGCGACAGGTCGTTGTGAATGAAACCCTGAGCGATAAAGCGGCCCAGCAACCGCTGCACAACCCGATGTTCCAGATGGAGGTGAACCACCTCATCGGTCATCGTGCCGGGATCGTCGAAAACGATCGGCCGAATGGCGGATTCTCTCCGCCAGTCCCAGAAGGTCTGCTCGCGCTTGCGTGGGGCCCGCAAGGTGTCGAGCGTGTCGGCCCAGGAAGGATCACCGCCCTTGCGTCGATCGAGCGAAGGAAACTGGAGCTGCCCTGGCTGCTTGGGGACCTCCTTCATCGGCTCGGCACCGATCATCTCCAGGGCGCAGGACAGGGCGGCTCGGAAGTGATCGGTGTTCAAGCCGAGCCAGTTCTGGGATTCGGACAGGCGGTCACGCAAGACATCCACCTGCTCGCGCAGGGTGTCCTGGCGTTCGCGTGCGGCTTCCAGTTCCTCGGCGACCGTGTCCTTGAAGTCGCGTTCCAGATCGGCCGAGTCGATCTCCCGTTCGAGCCGGGCCACGTTTGCGTGCTGGATGCCATGCACGAGGGTTTCGGCCAGCTTGCCCTCAATGACCTGCGCCAGACTACCCAGCTCCCGCTTGATCGTGTCCGTCTTGCGGACCAGCGCGCGAAGCACGCGGTCTTCAGCCCGCTGCTTGTAGACAAAGTAGTAGCAGGTGACTTCGGTACGGGGCTGGAGCTTGCGGTCAATGCGGCCATTGCGCTGTTCCATGCGGCTGGGGTTCCAGGGCACGTCGAAGTGGAACAGGTCGGCACAGTGAGTCTGGAGGTTGATACCCTCGCGGCCAGCGTCGGTGGCCAGCAAGATGCGGAGCGGGTGCTTCTTCGGGTCCGTGTTGAAGGCGCGCTTGATCTCCTCGCGCTGGGCCTGCGGTGTGGGACCGTGGTAGACCTCGATCCGTTCTTCGGCGCGATCGGTGCCCTGAATGGCGGCTTCGAGCTGCTGACGCAGGTAACGCAGGGTGTCTTCGTACTCGGTGAAGATCAGGACGCGGGTGTCGTTCCACTTCACTGGCTTACCGCCTGGGACGGCCTTGCCGAGTTGCGGAAGGTCGGGGCACATGTGCTGCCGCATCCAGTCGAATAAGCGGCCAATGCGGGCGTCGGGAGTGGCGCGAGCTTCCTCGGCGATACGGGTCATTTCATCGAGCAACCGCACCTCGTCATCACGAGTCTGTGCCGATGCCGCTGCCAGGGTTGCTGCCTCGAACTGGGCATCCTCTTCGCGCTGGAGGGTGTCGGCTTCGAGGTCGGCCCGGTCATCGTCGCTGCCGACACCTGTGCCCAGCAAGTCGAATAGCCCAGGTTTGGCCTCGGCGCTCGCGGTCTGTTCCTTGCGCTGCCGTTCCACGGTACGGCGATGGACCCGCAGGGTGCGGGCGAACGCCTCGATGGAGGAAAGCAGACGCTGCTGAAGACCAGAAACCAGCAGTGCCGCGACCGCCTGCTTGCGTTTGGATTCTCCCTGGAGCCGTTGCTCGCGGAGCTGGCGGTACTGGTCCAGCAGGGTCGAAAGGCGCAGCTCCGGCGTCTCGGCGGGTAGACCGTCGATGTCGATCTGGGTTACGCTCCGTTTGGGGAACCCGCCCTGGACCTCGCGGATGTCCTCTTTCAGGCGCCGGACCATCACGTCTTCCAGCAGCTTCTTGCCCTTGACCGGCACACCGCGACAGAAGCGCTGGGGGTCCAGGATCTCCAGCAGGGCCGAGAAGCTGTTGGAGTGACCATTGTGCGGCGTGGCGGACAGAAACAGCCGGTGCTCGAAACGTGGGGCCAGGTCGCGGATGGCCCGCGTGATCTTGGAGTCGATGGCGTAGCGGCCACCACTAGCAGGTGCGGCGTGGTGGGCTTCATCCAGGATCAGCAGTGAGCCCGGTCGGAAATCGCCCAGCCAGTCGCGCATCGGCCCAGCATAGCCTTCGTCGATCAGCAGCCGGTGGGAGATCAGGAAGCGGGTATGGGTGGCAAAGGGGTTGGTGCCGTAACCGCGCTCCCGCCGGATGCGGATGATGTAATCCTTGTCGAGGACCTCGAAGACCAGGCCGAAACGCTGCTCCAGCTCATCGCGCCATTGGGGCAGGACGGACGGCGGGCATGCAACCACGATGTCACGGACCTTTTTGCGTAGCAGCAGTTCGCGGGCGATCAGTGCGGCCTCGATCGTCTTGCCCAGGCCCACATCGTCCGCGATGAACAGGTTCACCCGAGGCAGCAGCAGCGCCTTGCGCAGTGGTTCGATCTGGTAGGCGTCGATCCGAATGCCGGCGCGGTAGGGTGACTGAAAGAGCCGCGCGTTGGTGGCGGTGACGCAGTTCCAGCGCAGCGTATGCAAGTAGGCCGAGAAGAGCTTGGGGGCGTCGAAACCGCGTTCGGCCAGGTGCTCCCACCCGCAACCAGTCAGGACTTCGGCATCGAGTTCGGCTTCCCAGAGGACGGCGAGAGCTTGCCCTTGGGCGTCGTCATCCAGGCAGGACAGGCGAACGAGGGTGGCTTCATCTGCGGTGGTCGGCGACTTGACTTCCTCGACCAGGTACTGGCGCTGCCGCACGCGGACAATCTGGCCGGGTGCGGGAATCGGTCTCGTTGTTTTCACGGGCGAACCTCGGTCGCGGCGTCCGACTGGGAACCTGAGCACGACAAAGCGGGCGACGTAGACCAGAAAGTATGCCTGAAAAGCGGGCGGTAGTCCAGTATCCGGCGAACTCGTCGTGGCCGGAGGCGAGCACTCCTCCACGGCGGAGTGAGAGCGAAAGCTGCACAACTCGGTACTGGCGCGCTGCGCCCGTTAAAACGACCGCGGCGCGGTGAGCCCTGTGAAGCCCGCCGCGCCGCAAAGTATAGTGCATCGTTGCAACCTGGAGCCGATCAGTTCTCCGTGGCCGCCAGCGCCAGCCGGTTGCTCGTTCCCGCGCGTCGCCCGGTGGCGCTCTGCTCCCGCGGCGCCAGCCGGGCCGCCAGCTCCACGGGCGACGGCGGCCGCTGTAGCAGCTTGCGCACCAGGGCCAGCTGCTTGACGGCTTGCAGGAAACGGCGGTGGGCGCTGTCCAAGCGCCGCCGGCGAGCCTCCTGCCGGCCCGCGGCAGCAGTGCCGTCGCGGACGGCGGCGGCCAGCTCGACGTCGGCGTGGTAGGCCTCGAGCCAGGCGACGGCGAGGCGCTCGGCCAGCAAGCGTTCCAGCGGCGTCGGTGAGGCGCCCAGCAGCTCGTGCTTGAGGTCGTCCAGCTTGCGGCGCACGGACTCCTGCAGGAACAGGTCCCGACCGGCGATCAGCTGCAACCAGGTGACCTCGGCGTGCTGGGCCAGGTCGCCGCAGCGCTGCCAGAGTTCGGGACTTTCGGCCAGCTGCCGCCGCAATTCGGGCAGCACGGTCTCGTCGCCGGCCTGGGCGCGTTCCAGCAGTTGGGCGAAGGGCAACGGCGTGAGGGCGGCCTTCGCCGCGGGCGCGCTGTGGGGCATGGTGAAGTCCTCCTAACAGGAGCGGGGCGGCTGGGCGTAGCCCGCCGCCAGGTAAGCCGCATGCGTCAACTGTCGCAGCAGTACGTCGAAGTCAGCCACGGCGCCGAGCCCGACCTGCCAGCGGTCGCGGTCGTCGGCCCGCAGGGCGCTTTCGGCCTGACGCTGCGCGCGGCGCTCTTCATCCTGGGCCGCCGCCA
>JAEUIF010000287.1 GCA_016795185.1 Planctomycetia bacterium
TTGTGCTTTTCAACTGACCACTGACTACTAACCAGGTTAGTACATATCCTCACCGCCGTGGCCGGCTTCCTTCTTCTTGTCGTCCTTCGGCATTTCGGCGACCAGGGCATCGCTGGTCAGCAACAGCGTCGAGACGCTGGAGGCGTTCTCGATGGCCGAGCGGACCACCTTGGCCGGGTCGATGATGCCCTTCTTGACCATGTCACAGTACTCGCCCTCACGGGCATCGTAGCCGTGGTTGGTGTCGCTGTTTTCGAGCACCTTGCTGGCGACCACCGCGCCGTTCTCGCCGGCATTCTCGGAAATCTGCATGATCGGCGCCTGGCAGGCCCGCAGCACGATACTGTAGCCGGTCTTCTCGTCTTCGCTAAGGTCCTTCGGCGACTTCAGACCGTTCGAGGCCCGCAGCAACGCGACGCCGCCGCCCGGCAGGATGCCTTCCTGGTTGGCGGCCCGCGTGGCGTGCATCGCGTCCTCGACGCGCATCTTTTTCTCCTTCATCTCGCTCTCGGTGGCGGCGCCCACGAGGATCTTGGCCACGCCGCCCGACAGCTTGGCGATGCGCTCGCTCAGCTTTTCCTTGTCGTAGTCGCTGGTGGACTTTTCCAGCTCGCGCTGGATGCTGCTGATGCGGGCCTTGATGTCATCTTTCTTGCCCAGGCCCTTGATGATCGTCGTGTTGTCCTTGTCGATCTTGACCTTTTCCGCGCGGCCCAGGTCCTTGAGCTGGACATTTTCCAGCTGAATGCCCAGGTCCTCGAAGATGGCCCGGCCGCCGGTCAAAATGGCGATGTCTTCCAGCATGGCCTTGCGGCGGTCGCCGTAGCCGGGGGCCTTGACGGCGGCGGCCTTGAAGGTGCCGCGCAGCTTGTTGATGACCAGGGTGGCCAGCGCCTCGCCCTCGACTTCCTCGCAGACGATCAGGATCGGCTTGCCCTGCTGGAGCACGCGCTCCAGCACCGGGACCAGGTCCTTGTTGCTGCTGACCTTCTTCTCGAAGATCAGGATGTACGGGTCGTCCAGCTCGCACTCCATCTTTTGCGAGTCGGTGATGAAGTACGGCGACAGGTAGCCGCGGTCGAACTGCATGCCCTCGACGAACTCGCACTGCGTCTTCATGGTCTTGCCGTCTTCGACCGTGATGACGCCGTCCTTGCCTACCTTTTCCATCGCCTCGGCGATGATCTTGCCGATCTCGGAGTCGCCGTTGGAGGCGACGGTGGCGACGCTTTCCAGGTCCTTCTTCGACTTGACCGGAATGCTCATCTTCTTGACGCGATCGACGATATCGTCCACGGCCTTCTCGATGCCGCGCTTCATGAGCATCGGGTTCACGCCGCTGACGACCGCCTTCAGGCCCTCATTGTAAATGGCTTCGGCCAACACCGTGGCCGTGGTGGTGCCGTCGCCGGCCACGTCGCTGGTCTTGGAAGCCACTTCCTGGACCATCTTCGCGCCCATGTTCTCGTAGCGGTCTTCCAACTCGATCTCGCGGGCCACGGTCACACCGTCCTTGGTGACGACGGGCGAGCCGAAGCTGCGCTGAAGGATGACGTTGCGGCCCTTGGGCCCCAGCGTGACCTTGACGGCGCGGGCCAGCTTGCCGACGCCCCGGCGCATGGCATCCCGTGCTTCCTGATCGAATGCGATTTGCTTCGCGGCCATTTGCTTTCAGCCTCCAGGTGTTCAAAAAGTAATTCGAGTGATTGACCAGATGTAGGGTCCGCTGTGCGGACCATCCCAGAAAGGTTTCTCCCCTCGCCCCTTGCGGGAGAGGGGTTGGGGTGAGGGGTGGAAGTGCCCGGAAACTGGCGGTTTTACCCCTCACCCCAACCCCTCTCCCGCAAGGGG
>JAEUIF010000324.1 GCA_016795185.1 Planctomycetia bacterium
ATTGCCTGACCGCCGGCAGTACGTCGGGCTTTCCAGCCCGACAGGCAGCGCCGGTGATCCGCGGTGTCGTCGAGCGGGCGCAGCCAGCCCCTGGCGCGACCGGTCGGGCTGGAAAGCCCGACGTACTTCAGGCAACCACTCCCTGGACAAGGTACTAGTTCGTGCGTCGCTAGTGCGGACGCAAGAGACATCTTGCTCAAGCGGTGGCTTGGGTGCCATGCCCACGGCTTGGCGTGGGCATGGGAAACCTGCGACGCTCCCATGCCCACGCCAAGCCGTGGGCATGGCACCCAGCGCGGTGTTTCAATCGCCGCCAGTCCGTGAGTGGCTATGCAAGGGTTGCCCAACGAGGTGAAATGTCATGCCGAGGCTCCTGTTGCGTTGGTGCTGCGTGGTGGGGCTGGCCGCCGGGTTGGGGTCGTCCGCGAGCGCCGCCGACCCGAAAACCGCGCCGCCGAACATCGTCCTGATTTTCAGCGACGATCAGGGCTACGGCGATCTCGGCTGCTACGGGGCGAAGTCGTTCAAGACGCCGCACCTGGACCGCATGGCGCGCGAAGGCATGCGCTTCACCAACTTCTACGTCTCCGAAGCGGTGTGCAGCGCGTCGCGCGCCTCGCTGCTGACGGGCTGTTACGCGGTGCGCGTCGGCCTGGAAGGGGCGCTGAACCATACCAGCAAGACCGGCATCAATCCCGATGAGTTCCTGCTGTCCGAACTGTGCAAGCAGCAGGGCTACGCCACGGCGATCTACGGCAAATGGCACCTGGGCCACTTGCCGAAGTTCAATCCGCTGCGACACGGTTTCGATGAATTCCTGGGCCTGCCGTATCCCAACGATTGCAGCAACCAGTTTCACCCCATCGTCCGCACTTTCCCGCCGCTGCCGTTGATCGAGGGCGAGAAGGTCATCGCCGAGGAACCCGACCAGGCGAAGTTCACCGGCCAGCTCACCGAACGGGCCGTGCGTTTCATCGAACGCCACCAGGACCGGCCGTTCTTCCTCTATGTACCGCACGTCATGCCGCATGTGCCCATTCATGCTTCGGAAAAGTTCCGCGGCCAGAGCCAGGGCGGCCTCTACGGTGACACCATCGAGGAACTCGATTGGTCGGTCGGTGAAATCCTGGCGGCACTGAAGAAGCACGGCCTGGACGAACGCACGCTGGTCATCTTCACTTCGGACAATGGGCCGTTTCTCTCCTACGGCAGCCACGCGGGTTCGGCGGGGCCGCTGCGCGGCGGCAAGTTGACCGCGTTTGAAGGCGGGGTGCGCATGCCCTGCCTGATGCGCTGGCCGGGCAAGATTCCCGCCGGCACGGTCTGCGACGAACTGTCGGCCACCATCGATCTGCTGCCGACCATCGCGAAGCTGATCGGCGGCAAGCTTTCGGGCAACACCATCGACGGCCGAGACATCGGCCCGCTGCTCGCAGGCAAAGCGGGAGCGAAGTCGCCGCACGAGGCGTACTTCTACTACAACGGCAGCGAGTTGCACGCCATCCGGGCCGGCGACTGGAAGCTGCACTTTCCGCACCCGTATCTGGAAGTGAACGGCACGCCGGGCAAGGACGGCAAGCCCGCCAACTTTGCCAACCTGAAACCGGACGACCTGACGAAATCCGGCATGACCGGCGTCGCCTCGCGCCACGGCTACCGCGTCGAGAAGACGGGCCTGGAACTGTATAACCTGAAAGACGACATCGGCGAGTCGAAGAACGTGGCCGCGCAGCATCCCGAGGTCGTCAAGCGGCTGCAAGCGCTGGCGGAGCCGGCCCGCGCCGAACTGGGCGATTCGCTGACGGGCCGCAAGGGCAGCGGCCTGCGCCCGGCCGGTAAGGAATAGGCCGCTTGCGAAAAAACGGCCCTTATAGCAGTTTGCAAACGGGTGTAGCACAGGACGCAACGGTCCGCACAGCGGACCCTACGGAATTTCGTAGGGTCCGCTGTGCGAACCGCTACAACCGGACTCAAAATGCTCATACGTCTCAGCACGACGGAGATATTCCATGATACGCTTCGAGGTCCGCACCCGGCAGCGCAACGAGTTTGTCGAGGTCACGGACCGCCTGCGCCAGGCGATCCAGCAAAGCGGCGTGCGCGACGGCATTTGCGTCGTCTACTGCCCCCACACGACGGCGGCCATCACGATCAACGAGAACGCCGACCCGGATGTGGTCCACGACATGCTGCTCTGGCTGGACCGGACCATTCCCCAGGAGCAACCGGGCTTCCGCCACGGCGAGGGCAACAGCGACAGCCACCTGAAGGCCAGCCTGGTCGGTTCCAGCGCCACGGTCATCGTCGACGGCGGCCAGCCGGTGCTGGGCCGCTGGCAGGGCGTCTACTTCTGCGAGTTCGACGGACCGCGCACCCGGCACGTTCACGTCCAGGTCATCGGGCGTTAGTGCATAGTCAGCTGAGACACTGTCCGAACTAATGATGGGTGGCACGTCCCTCGGTACTCCGAGGGCGTGGGGAGCGACTCGCACGCCCTCGGAGTACCGAGGGACGTGCCACCCGAGAACAGCCTGGCACCGCCACTCGCCACGCCACGGCGTCGCGCTGTCGCATCGTAATGTTCCCATACCTGGTTGCATCGCCGACGGCAGCGTCTCGCTTGCACGCCGCCAATGCGGTATGATGATCGCGAAGCGGAAGACGCTGCAAGCGACCCACTTAGCAGCCGCGAGGAGTCTCGGATGAGCGATTCGGACATGCCACGGCCCACGGGCGGGCGCAACCTCGTCCAGCGGTTGCTGCGCCCGGCCGTCGCCCTGATGAACCGCCTCAACTATCCGTGGAAGTTCACGCTCATCAGCACGCTGTTCGCTCTGCCGTTGATCCTGGTGATGTACCTGCTGATTTCGGAGATCAACGACCGCATCGAGTTCTCGCACAAGGAAATCGAGGGGGTGCGCTACCTGCGCCCCCTGCGCGGCCTGAACGAGCATGTCCAGCAGAGTCGACTGCTGGCCTACGACTACCACCAGGGCCAGGTCGCCCTGCGGCCGGAACTGATCCGCAAGCAAGCCGAGATCGACGCCGACCTGGAAGCCCTGGCCCTGGTCGAGCGCGAACTGGGCGAAACGCTCAGAACATCGGGCCAGTACACGGTGCTGCGCGAGAATCACCGCTACCTGCGCGAGAAGCTCTTCAACCTGGAAGCGACCGACAGCGATACGCTGCACGCCAAGCTGCAAGCAGACATTCGGACGCTGCTCTCGCGCGCCGGCGACATCTCGAACCTCATTCTCGATCCCGACCTGGACAGCTATTACCTGATGGACGCGGTGCTGCTCAAGCTGCCCGAAGGACTGGACCTGATCGGTCAGGCGCGGTTGCTCGGCAGGCGCGGCTTGGCGCCCGGCAAGGTGCTGACGGCCGAGGAGAAGGCGGACTTCATTCAGTTTGAAAGCCTGATCCGCTCGAACGCGGAGGCCACCCGCGCCGGACTGGAACGATCCTTCAGCGAAAACCCCAGCTTGCAGTTGAAACCTCGGTTGGAAGGCCCGCTGGCCGAATTCATGTTCGCCGCCAACGCCTACCTGGCAGCGCTGAATCAGGACGTCATCAAGGCCAAGGCGGTCATGCTGCCTGCCGACGCCTACGACCGGCTGGCGGCGAACTACCTGGCCGCGACCTTGCGCCTCTGGGACCGCACCGCCGTCGAACTCGACGTGCTGCTGCAAGCGCGCATTGACGGCTTCGTCCGCCGCAAGCGGCTGGCGCAGGTGATTTCCGTCGCTTCGATGCTGCTGGTCGTTTACCTGTTGATTGCCTTTTACTCGGCGGTGATGCGTACGGTCGCCGCCCTCGCCGAAGCCTCCGAACGCATGGTCGGCGGCGAGCTGGGTCAGCCCATCACGCTGGAAACCCGCGACGAACTGGGCCAGGTGGCCGTCTCGTTCAACCAGATCGCGCGCCAGCTGCGCACCGAATGGGAGCAGGCGCGCGAGGAAAGCGCGCGCGCCGCCGCCGCCGAGACGCGGGTACGCGAGCGCGAAGCTCAGACGCGACAGATCGTGGATACCGCGCTGGATGCCGTCATCACCATGAACGACGCGGGCGCCGTCGTTGGCTGGAACCCGCAGGCCGAAGCCCTGTTCGGCTGGACGGCAGAAGAAGCCAAGGGTCGCAATCTCGGTGAGTTGCTCGTCCCGCCTCACCATCGTAGCGCGCACGAGCAGGGTTTGCGGCGCTACCTGCAAACGGGCGAAGGCCCGGTGCTCAACCGCCGGCTCGAGATGACCGCCCTGCACCGGACGAACGGTGAATTCGCCGTCGAGCTATCCATCGCGCCGACGCGGCTGGGCGGCAGCCTGTACTTCAACGGCTTCGTGCGCGACATCAGCGAGCGCAAGCGCAGCGAGGCGGCCATCCAGCGCCAGACCCGACTGATTCACTTGCTGCAACTGGTGGCGGAATCGGCGAACTCGTCGCCGTCGATTCGCCACGCGCTCCAGTTCAGCATCGATCAGGTCTGTGCCTTCACCGGCTGGCCCGTCGGCGACGCCTTCATCCTCGCGGCCGACGGCTCCGACGAGCTGGTTCCGGCCGGCGTCTGGCACCTCGACCAGCCGGAACGTTTCGGTCGGTTTCGCGAACTGACCGACGGCACGCGCTTCCGGAGCGGCGTCGGCCTGCCCGGCCGGGTGCTGGCCAGCGGGCAACCGGCCTGGATCATGGACGTGACCCAGGACCCCAATTTCCCGCGTGCCCGCGCCGCGAGCGATATCGGCGTCAAGGGGGCGTTCGGGTTCCCGGTGCTGGCAGGGACCGACGTGGTGGCCGTCCTGGAGTTTTTCACGGGCGAGCCGCGCGAGCCCGATGAGGCCCTGCTGGAAACCATGGCCAACATCGGCACGCAACTCGGCCGCGTCTTCGAGCGGCATCGCGCCGAGGGCGAGCTGCGCCAGGCCAAGAACCTGGCCGAGGACGCCAACCGCGCCAAAAGCGCCTTCCTGGCCACCATGAGCCACGAGATCCGCACGCCCATGAACGCGGTGATCGGCATGAGCGGTCTCTTGCTCGACACCAAGCTGGACCGCGAGCAACGCGAGTTCGCCGAGGTGATCCGCAACAGCGCCGACGCGCTGCTGACCATCATCAACGACATCCTGGATTTCTCGAAGATCGAAGCCGGCCAGTTTGAGCTGGAGCAGCAGCCGTTCGCGCTGCGCGAGTGCGTGGAAGCAGCCATCGACCTGCTGGCCGTCCGCGCCGCCGAGAAGGGCCTGGAGCTGACCGCCCTGATCGAGCCCGGCACGCCCGACGCCGTCGTCGGCGATCTGACGCGGCTCCGCCAAGTCTTGGTCAACCTGCTCGGCAATGCCGTCAAGTTCACCCAGCGCGGCGAAGTCTCGCTGACGGTCAGCGCCCGATGCCTCGATGGCGACCGTCACGAACTGCATTTCGCGGTGCGTGATACGGGCATCGGCATTCCCGCCGACCGCATGGACCGCCTGTTCCGTTCGTTCAGCCAGGTCGATGCCTCCACCACGCGCCTCTATGGTGGTACGGGCCTGGGCCTGGCCATCAGCAAGCGGCTCAGCGAGCTGATGGGCGGCCGGATCTGGGTGGAGAGCAAGGTTGGCCAGGGCTCCACCTTTCATTTCACGATCGCGGCCCAGGCTGCAATCTTGCCGCCGTCGGAACGCCTGGCCGACGCCCAGATTCAGCTGGAAGGCAAACGGCTCCTGATCGTGGACGATGTGGCGACCAACCGACAGATCCTCACCTTGCAGGCCAAGTCCTGGGGCATGGAGCCCCTGGCCTACGCCAGCGGCCCGGAAGCCCTGTCGGATATTCACCGCGGCGAGAAATTCGACATCGCCATTCTCGATATCCACATGCCGGAAATGGACGGCCTGATGCTGGCGCGGGAAATCCAGCGCTGCCGCCGGCCGCGCGAGCTGCCGCTGGTGGCCCTGACCTCGCTGGGCCGGCGCGAGCCGCACCCGCCGGACGTGCAGTTCGCCGCCTGGCTGTCCAAGCCGATCAAGCAATCGCAGCTGTACAACGCCCTGGTGACGGTCTTCGTCGGCCAGGACTACGTCGCCGTCGAGACGCCGGCCGGTTCGGAGTTCGACCGCGACCTGGGAGCGCGCGCGCCGCTGCGCATCTTGCTGGCCGAGGACATGGCCGTCAACCAGAAGATGATGCTGGCCATGCTCGCCCGCATGGGTTATCGCGCCGACGTGGCCGGCAACGGCTATGAAGTCCTGCAAGCCCTGGAGCGCCAGACGTACGACGTGGTGCTGATGGATGTGCAGATGCCGGAACTGGACGGCCTGGAGGCGTCGCGGCTCATCTGCCGCGACTGTCCGCCGGAGCGGCGGCCCCGCATCATTGCGCTGACCGCCAATGCGATGCTGGAGGACCGCGAGGAATGCCGGGCCGCCGGCATGGACGACTACTTGAGCAAGCCCGTGCAGGTGAAGACCCTGCAAGCCGCCCTGGCGCGCTGCGCGGTGCGTGCCCGCGCGGTAGCCTCCGAAACGCCGGAGCCGCTCGTCACGCCGGCCAGCAACGGCGTTCCTGTCGCAGAGGTACTCGATCCCGCCGTGGTGGACAGCCTCCTCAAGATGCAGGACGCGGGCGCGCCGAACTTCCTGCGCGAACTGCTCGACTTGTTCCGGAGCGATGCGCCGCCGCTGGTGGAAGCCATCGGTCGGGGGCTCGCCGCCAACGATGCCGTGCAGGTCCGCGCCGCGGCGCATAGTCTGAAGGGCACCGCCGGCAATCTCGGCGCACGCCGTCTGGCGGAACTTTGCGCCGACCTGGAAAAGAAAGGCCGCGACGCCAACCTCGACGGCGCAGCGCCGCTGGTCGAGGAACTCGGCCCGCTCCTGGACCGTATCTGCGCGTCGCTCGAAGCCGTGATGAAAGGCCAGTCATGACCGAACCCACAACAACTGCTGCTCGCCCGCAGAGCCGCGTGCTGGTGGTGGACGACAATGGCATGAACCGCCTGCTCCTGGGCCAGCACGTTACCCAGCTGGGCCATCAACCGCTCGGCGTGGAAAACGGACGCAAGGCCCTTGACCTGCTGCAAGGCGAGCGCTTCGACCTGGTGCTGCTCGACGTGATGATGCCGGAGATGGACGGCCACGCGGTTCTGCATCACATCAAGGGTACGGCGGAACTGCGCGAGATTCCCGTCATCATGATTTCCGGCCTCGACGAGATCGAGACCGCCGCCCGCTGCATCGAAGCCGGCGCGGAGGACTACCTCGTCCGGCCGTTCGACCCCGTGCTGCTCCGTGCCCGCGTCACCGCCACGCTCGAAAAGAAACAGCTGCGCGACCTGGAAAAGCAGTATCTGGAAGAGTTGCTGCGCCTCAAGCAGGAGCTGGCCGAACGCAACAGCGCTCTGGAGGAAGCGAATCGCAAACTGGAGCAGGCCGCCTTCACCGACGTGCTGACGGGCCTGCCCAATCGCCGTTTCGCCCTGGAGCACTTGATGCACTTCTGGGCGACTTCGGGCCGTTACGGCCATCCGCTCAGCTGCCTGCTGCTCGACGTGGACCACTTCAAGAAGATCAACGACACCTGGGGCCACGACCGCGGCGATCTGGTGCTGGCGCAGCTGGCCGGCGTGCTCCGGGAGACGCTGCGTGTCTCGGACATCGTCTGCCGGCTCGGGGGCGAGGAGTTCATCGTCCTCTGTCCGTTGACGGACCTGTCGGACGCGCAACGGTGCGGCGAGCGGCTGCGCGCCGCCATCGAGGCGTTCGCGTTCCGCGGCGCGGGCTTCGAGCAGCGCGTCACGGTCAGCATCGGTGTGGCCACGCGCACCCTGGCGATGGACCATCCGGACGAACTGCTCAAGGCGGCGGATCGGGCCGTCTACGCCGCGAAGGAATCCGGCCGTAACCGCGTGGAGTGCGCGCGCCTGCCAGTCTCGGCGATTCGCCTGCCGCCTGCCCCAGCATCCGAGTGACGGAATGGTGAATCACCATTGAATTTCGTTGACCATTCCCTCCCGGCGTTCTATAAGCGCTGGGCGTGTCGTTTGCCGCTTGCACCGTTGTTTGTGGGGAATGTTCCATGATCCGCCTGCGTGGAGTGCTTGTCCTTCTCCTCGTCCTGTTCGCCCTGGGAAGCGTCTCCCTGGGGCAAACCGCCAAGGACGAGCCGGCCAAGTTCAAGGGCGTCTTGCCGCAGAACTGGGGCAAGCTCGGACTCTCCGACGAGCAAAAGCAAAAAGTCTACAAGGTTCAGAACGACTACGACCAGAAGATCGCCACCCTCGAAAAACAACTCAAGGATTTGAAGTCTCAGGAAAAGGTCGAGATGGAGAAAGTCCTGACGGACGCCCAGAAGGCTCGCCTCCGGGAAATCTTGCTCGGCAAGGTGCCCGCCGAGGACAAGAAGGACAAGTAGTCGAAGTCTAAGTGTCTGTCCCAGAAGCCCCTCGCCCCTTGCGGGAGAGGGGTTGGG
>JAEUIF010001331.1 GCA_016795185.1 Planctomycetia bacterium
CACCCCCTCACCCCCGACCCCTCTCCCGCCAGGGGAGAGGGGTGGAGAGAGCCCGGCGGGGTTTTCCATTGCACGGCCCGTCGCCCCTGATGTACTGTCGGTCTTTTCCACCACTACCAGTCCGATGGCGCCGGTTGCAGCCGCCACACGCGGCCCGGCGACGATGGAGAGCGTTTCATGCCAGCCACGCGCGGGGAAAAGTTTGCCGGTCTGACGGTCGCCCTGGTCACGCCGTTTCGCAACGGCGACATCGATTTCGCCGGCATCGGCAAACTGGTGGACTGGCACGTCGAGCAGGGGACCGACTGCGTCTCGCCCGTCGGCACCACGGGCGAAGCGCCGACGCTGGACCACGACGAGCACGAACGGGTCATCGCCGCCGTCGTCGAAAGCGCGGCGGGCCGCATCAAGGTCATGGCCGGCACCGGCTCCAATAGCACCCGCGAGGCGACGCGCCTGACGCGCTTTGCCAAGAAGGTCGGCGCGGACGGCGTGCTGCTGGTCGGGCCGTACTACAACAAGCCGACCCAGGAAGGTTACTACCGCCATTTTGCCGCCATCGCCGAGGCGGTGGACATTCCCATCGTGCTCTACAACATTCCGGGCCGCACCGGCTCGAACATTTTGCCTGAAACCATCGCCCGCATCGCGCAGTGCCCCACGGTGGTGGCCGTCAAGGAAGCCACGGGTTCCCTCGACCAGGCGTCCCAGATTGCGGCCCTGTGCGACCTGACCCTGCTGTCCGGCGACGACAGCTTGACGCTGCCGCTGCTGAGCATCGGCGGCCGGGGCGTGGTGTCGGTGGTCGGCAACATCGTGCCGCGCGACATGAAGGCGCTGGTCAGCGCGTTCGACGCCGGCAAGTTCGACGAGGCGCTGCGCTGGCACCGCAAGCTGTTCCCGCTCTGCCGCGACATGCTCGGCGTAGCCACCAATCCGATTCCGCTGAAGACCGCGATGAAGCTGCTCGGCCGCGATACCGGCGACTTGCGTCTGCCCATGTGCCCGCTGGATGCCGCCAGCGAGGAGCGCGTCCGGCAGACGCTGGTGCAGTACGGGTTGCTGCGCTAGGGTTCTTGTACGTCGGGCTTTCCAGCCCGACTTGCCTCATCGGTTACTAGGGTTCTTGTACGTCGGGCTTTCCAGCCCGACTTGCCTCATCGGTTACTAGCGGTAATGACAGGGGCCGGCATGGCACAATCCCGGCGCTGCGTGTCGGGCTGGAAAGCCCGACGTACGTGTTGCCGAAGGCACGCATGGCCAGCGAAAGAATCCACGGAATTTTATTTGACGCTGCGTGCCGAGGCGGTATGTTAGCCCAGCAATCGCAGCGAAAGATACGCATTCATCGATTGAAGCGGCAGCCGTAACACCGGCCCCGACACTTCGGCCGGTTGCCTGGCGAGCGCCTCTGCCGGCGCGTGGTCTGCTCAGGGGCTGAGGCGCTGCGAGGCCATTCCGGGAGGGTTTCGAGTTGAGCGCCAAAGTTGCCGCCGTCAAAGCGCAGCGTCCCAAGAGCACGGGCAAGACCAAGCCAATCCTGCGCATCTCCGATAAGACCATCGATGACCTGAAAGACGTCTTCAGCTTGCTGGCCGACCGCTCTCGTCTGAAAATTCTGCTGGCGCTGTTGCAAGAAGGCGAGATGCACGTCACCGCTCTGTGCGACCTGCTCGGTTACTCGCAGCCTGCCGTCAGCCATCACCTGACGCTGATGAAGAAGGAACTGGTCGCCTATCGCCGGGACGGCAAGCACAACTACTACCACATCGACGCGGAAAAGCTCTGCCATACGCTGGAGCAATTCTTCGCGGCCTCCGGCAACGGACAGCAGTTGCAGATGCCCGGCTTCTGTCTCGCCTACAAATCCAATGGTCACGGCAAGAAGCGCTGAACGCCGCTGGGCCGCGACAGCCCTGGCGCTGCTGGCCTGCGTGGCCCTGGGGTGCGGCGGCGGGTCCGAGCAAGCCGTCCGCCTGGTCGTCATTTCTCCACATCGCGATGAGATCCGCGAGGAAGTTGCCCTCGGCTTCCAGGACTGGTTCGCCGAGCGTACTGGCGCACGCCTCAAGCAAGCCAGCCAAGCACTTCGCGCTGAACCCAAGCATCCCGATCATGCCGCCGTCGCGCGGCTGCTGGCCGATTGGTCACCGGCCGACCTGGAAGCGCGCGGCATCGCCGGGCCGCTGCGGCAATGGCAGAAGCAGCCCGACGCCGACACTGCGGCAACGCTGGCGACCGCGCTCGACGCCTGGCAGCGCGATCCCGACGCCGCACGGGTGCGCGTCGCCTGGCAGGACATCGGCGGCGGCACCTCGCAGATTGCCCGCTACGTCCGTTCCAGCTTCGAGGCGCAGCCGGACGGCATCGGCATCGACCTGGTCTTTGGCGGCGGTACGGACATTTACCTGCGCTTCGCCTCGCAGGGTTTGCTACAACCCGTCGATTTATCGCACCTGACGCGCGGCCGGATTCCGCCGACGCTGCACGGCGTCCCGCTCTACGACGAGCAGGGCCGGTGGTACGGGCCAGTTATTTCCAGCTTTGGCATCCTGAGCAATCGCGAGGTGCTGCGCCGGCTGGGCATCGACGAACCGCCGCGCACCTGGAGCGACCTCGGGCGGCCCGAACTGGCGGGCTGGGTCGGTGCCGGCGACCCGCGGCTGACCGGCAGCGTCCACATGGTCTACGAGATCATCCTGCAAGGCGACGGCTGGGAGGAAGGCTTTCGCAAACTGCTGCGCCTGGGGGCGAACGCGCACAGCTTCATCCGCGACAGCGGCACGCTGACCCGCTCCGTGGTTACCGGCGACACCGCGACGGCGGGCAACATCGATGTGAACGCCCTCAGTGCCGTGGGGCGCAATCCGGAGATGATGGTCTTTGTGCTGCCCGTAGTCGAGCAGCGCAAGAACGCCGAGGGAAAGTTAGTCCGCAACGGCGGCACGGTCATCAATGCCGATGCCATCGCGATGCTGAAGGGCGCGCCGCGGCCCGGCCTGGCCCGCGCGTTCATGGAATTCACCCTGAGCGATGCTTGTCAGAAACTCTTCCTGCTGCTACCGGGAGTGCCCGGCGGCCCGCGCCGCTTCCCGCTCTGCCGGCTGAGCGTGGTCGAAGCGCTCTACCGCGGATTCCCGCCGGAGCAACGTTCCGTCGGCGCGGCCAATCCATTTCAGCAGACCGATGCCCTGCGTTACAACAGCCAGCTGGGCCAGCAGCGCTGGGATGCGCTCAACGACCTGATCGGCGCGTTCATCGTCGATGCCCAGGATGAACTGTCCGCCGCCTGGCATGCCATCTTGCGCAGCGGACTGCCGGCGGAAACCATTCAGCGACTGTCGGCAGAACTGTTCGAGCCGCCCTGCACCGAGGCTGAGTTGGCGGCACACGCGAAACGCATTGCCCAGGGCGACCCGCACGCCCGCACGATGCAGGTCAACGACTGGAGCGAGCAGGCCCGGCAACGCTATCGGCGCATCCGCGCGGAAACCGAGCGGCGCTAGCGCAAGGCTCAGCGAGCGGCGGGGTTTATCCCCGCCGTGTACCGCGCAACGTAGCGA
>JAEUIF010000439.1 GCA_016795185.1 Planctomycetia bacterium
CTGTGCGGACCACAGCGCCCAGATGGAGCGGTCCGCACAGCGGACCCTACGACGTACTGTAGGGTCCGCTGTGCAGACCACAGCGCCCAGTGTTACATCCGTTTGCAAAATGCTCTAGCGCAGAATCAGGGCATCGGCCACATCGAGGTCCAGGGTGAAGGTGGTCGCGTTGCCGTCCTTCGCCATCTGGACCGTCTTGCCGCTCGCCAGGCTGACCTTCGCCGTCGGTACGGGGATGCGCACCGTCACGGTTACCGCCTTCAGCGGCGTCGGGTTCCAGTTAATCAGCGGAATCAACGTGCCCTGTTTCGCGGTGATAATGGTACTTTCGACCAGCGGTTGCGCGGCACTGACGGGCAAGTCCACGCCCGCCGGCGCGGCCAGCAAGCGCTGGGCGGCTGGATCGAACTTGGTCGGCAGGAAGTGCGTCATCGAATCGTCGGTGGAACCGCGGTCCCAGGGCCGTTTCGGCATGCCGGGCTTCAGATAGCTCAGACCGGGCAAGAAGCCGCAATAAGTGGTGGCACCCTTGCCGACGCTGCGCGTCGCCAGGGCTGGCGACTTGTCGGCGAAGGTAGCGATGGCCTTGGCGCCCTTCACGGAAAAGCGGTTCAGCGCGCCGAAGACGGGCATGGCTTCCTGGTTCCCGCCGTCGCTCCAGACCACGGAATCCAGGGGGCGGGCGAACGGCAAGTCTTGCTTCTCGAAGCGGATGACTTCCTTGTCCTCGCTCAAATCCGCCGGTTCGACGCCGAGCAATTCTCGCAGTATCTGATTCGGCTGGTTCAACTCGTCGAACAGGCCCGCGCCGGCGGTGGCGAAGAGTTGCCCGCCCGCCTGGACCCAGTCGGCAATGGCCTTCGACGCAGCCCGGCTGACGTGCTGGTCGGTCAGGTAAAGCAGCTTGTAGTCTTTCAGATCGTCGCCCTCGATCACGACATCGAGCGGAATCTGCTGGTGCCGCAGCGCCAGGTAGAGCGCGCGCTTGGCGGCGTCGAACGGGGCGCGGTTGTCGTTCCAGACGTCGGCGGCTTCGCTGAACCAGAGCGCTGCCAGGCCCGGCCGCACCTGGCCTTCCTGGACGATGTCCTCGCAGACCCCGAGTTCGTGAATCGACTTGCGGACCTCGTGAAACATGGCCGGGTCGCTGCAATGATTCTCCGTGTAGGCGGCCTGCACCGGGCGGAATTCAAAGAGATTGAAGATTTTGACACCGTGGGCGATGTCGCCGTAGAACTGCCGTCGCCAGCTGGCCACGGTGTTGTTCGGCGTATGCGGCATCACATAGTAGTGAATTTTGCGATCGGGCTTGCCGCGAATGCCGGCGCGGAACATATCGACCATCAGCGAATTGACCTGCTGGCTGCCCATCGGCACCTGGAAGATGTAATCCTCGCCCCAGGGCATGGTCATGCCATCCTCGCGGAACAGCGAAATCCAGTGGTGGGTCGGCCCGAGGTACATCGAGCCGTGATGGGGCGAGAAATTCGCGCCGATACCGGCGTTCGGCAGGTGCTTCTTCAAAATGTCCGAACGTTGCTTCAGTTGATTGATGCCGAAGCGGTAGGCGTAGAGCTGGGAATAGTAGAACAGGCCCGGCTTGGTTTTCGCCGTGTCCGGTTTCGGGCTATAGGTCAGTTTCTCATAGTCGTCGCCGGCTGCGGCATCCAGGTCGGCGGGCTTGACGCCTTTCCCCTTCAGCCAGGCGCGGAAGCCCGCGTGATCGTTCGCGGCCGGGTGGCCCAGGCCGATTTCATCGCCGAGACTGACGACCGCGATCTTCTCTGCCTCGCCCTTGGCTTGCAGCTGCTTGCAGTATTCTTCGAGCTTGGGCGTGGGCACGCCGCGCACGTCGATGTAGCCGCGCACCAGCGGCAACGCGCCGTCCAGTGCCTCGTTCGCGCCCTTGCCCAGCGCCGTCGCGCCCATCAGCTTCAGGAACTCGGCCAGCGCGGCGTTGTACTTGTCGTTGCCCGGCTTCGGCTCGAAGGTGTAGCCGTAAAGCAGCGTCCGCTTCAGCGGCGTACCTGCGGGCGCGGGCTGCTTCTTGAGATAGTCCACCAGGTCGAAGAGGACTTCGTCGGCCGTGCGGATGCGGCGGGAATAGCGCGTGTTGCCCTGGTACGCCAGCGCGACGTTGCCGGTCTGCTTCTCCAGCTTGCGGATGGCTTCGATCTTGCCCTCGGCATTCCGCACGCCCACTTCCAGGTCGAAGCCAATGCCCTTGCCGGCGGCGGTCAGGGTCCACTGGCCGTCGCTGAGCGTGTCGAGCACGCTGCCGACCTCGACCCAGTCGGTAACCTGCCCCGGTTCGGCCTTGATGACCACGGGCTTCCAGTGACGCAGATGCACCCAGTAGGGCGAGTGCTCGGTGCCGTGCGGCACGGTCAAGGTCAGCGGGCCGGACTCCTTGCCGTTGTGGACCTTGAGGTACACATCGCCGGCCTGGGTCAGCATGCCGTCGAGCGGCAGGTAGTTTTCCTTCTCGATGCGGTCCTTGACCTGCGCTTCATCCGTGGTCAGCATGACCAGATCCACGTTGCGCCGGGCGGCGTCCTCGGGTTGCTTGTCGGCGATGAGCGTGAGCTTGGCGGGGCCGGCTTCCAGTTCGACGGTCGCGTCGTGCCCTTCCCAGACGACGTTCTCGCCCGCGCCCCAGTCCCAGCCAACCTCTTTCTTCAGCTTCTGCTTGAAGGCCCAAATCTTGACGTTGTCCCGGCTGCCATAGAGCCGGTCGAGCTTCACCTTGCCTTGCTGCTCGACCTGCAACGTGAAGCGCGTTTCAAAACGATAGGCCGCTTCGTAGCGCACGAGCGCCAGGTACTTGCCCGCCTTGGGAATCTGCACGTCGATGCTGGCGGTGCTGCGCTCGCACTGCTCCGGCGCTCCGAGGTACGCTTGCCGGCTCAGGAAGGCATTGGCGAACGTGGCGGCATAGTAGTTGGTGCCGAAGGGCTTCGCCTGCCAGGCGCCCTTGCCGGGATGAAACTCCTCCGCCTCGGCGATGACGGTGGTTTCGCCGAGCGGCAATACCGCCTGACCAGGCTTGCGAAAAGCACGCACGGCTGCGGCTTCATCGCCGTGCAGACCGAGAGGTGGAACGATCAAGGTCAGGAAGAGCAGGAGCGATGCAACAACGTTGCGCAGGAGTGCCATACCGCTTCTCCGGTGTCAATTCCTTGGAAGTCCGTGGCGAGGCGACAGCGCGGCGCGCCATCGCGAGGAGGGGGCTTATCCAGTCTACAAACGTCGGCAACGGGGGACAACGGTTCGCATCAGGAGCAGCCGTCCAGCAGCACTTCGGCGAGCCAGAGGTTGGCGGCACGCACGCTGGCGAACTGGCGACGGTAGAACTGGTCGATGTCGGAGCGCTGCACGCGGACCTCAAAGGTGTCCAGGAGCCGGCCCCGGCCGACGGAGATGCGCGCATCGCGCACGAAGAAGGCATAGCCGCTGTCGTCCACGCGGACGCTAAACGCATCGGCCAACAGGCGGGCGGCGCGCTGGTAGGAGACGATCACGACCATTCCCCAGGGCGCGGCGATGTCTGGGCAGGGTACGGCTCCTGTAGTTTAACCGAAGGGGCCGGTGGGCAGCTAGGGCCGAACCGTCGTGGACGATTGCTTTCACCGGGCCGTTCGAGTAAGGTATTTCTTCAACAGCTCCTCGATTGCAGATTCCGTCCCATCGGTTGCCTCCTCGGGAGGTTCTCTTTGATGACTCACCCACTGATCAGGATCGCTGCCGTTGCGCTCGTGCTGGCAGTGTTTGGGAGCAACGGCGCGGAGCGCCGTCGCGCACTGGGCCAGGAACCCGCGGACGGCGCGGCCGCCGAATTGATCGAAGCCTTGCCCCGGCCCGCCGACCTGCACGACGACCTGTTGCCGCCCGGCAGCCGACTGCGGCTGGGCACCGTCCGCTTGCGGCACGGGGCCGGTGCAGGCTTCGTGAGCTACCTCGGCGACGGCAGCGAACTACTGACCGCCGGTTCCGACGGCACGCTGCGCGTCTGGGATGTCGCCAGCGGCAAGGAATTGCGCCGCTGGTCGCTGCCGAGCATTTCTGGCGGCGGCTCCAGTTCCTACTCGGACGGCGTCGTCGTCGTGGTCAATCATCGCGAATCCAATCTGGAATCGACGTTTCTGGTGCCGTCGCCGGATGGCCAGACGCTGGCGACGATGAACTACGACGGCATCATTCAGCTCTGGGACACGGCGACCGGGACCAGTCTGCGCCGCATCCGCACGAAAGGCGGCTTCGCCGATGCCCTGACCTTTTCCGCGGACGGCCGCCTGCTGGCCACGCGCGGCAACGACCAGGTGGTGCGAGTCTACGACGCGACTTCGGGACAGGAACTCAAGGCGCTGGGCAAGGCCCCGCCGCAGAACAACCGCTTCTATTTCGGCCGCAGCCGCAGCCTCGCGTTCTCGGTTGACGGCAAGACCCTGGTGTCGCTGAAAGTCGAACAGGACAACAACAACTTCGTCGCTCACCTGGTCTTCTGGGACGTCGAGAGCGGCAAGGAGCGGTTCCAGGTCAAGGCCCCGGAAAATTCGTTCAACGATCTGAACATGGCCTTCTCCCCGGATGGCCGGGCATTGCTGGTCATGGGCGGCAACGGCCAGCCCGTGTTCTACGATCCCACGACGGGCAAGGAGTTGCGTCGGCTGGAGGACGCCACCGCCTACTACGGTCAACACGCATGCTTTTCGCGCGACGGTAAGGTCATCGCGCTGCACGACGGTTCCACCAACTACGTGCAGCTATTTGAAGTGGCGACCGGCAAACGCATACGCAACCTCGGCGATGCGCGGACCCGCGAACGGCAGGTCTTTTTTGGCGGCGAGGCGCTGAACCAGTCCGCAGCTTTTGCTCCCGACGGCCGGACCCTGGCACTAGTGACCGATGCCGCCGCCGTGACGCTGTGGGACCTGGAGACCGGCAAGGAGAAGCCCCTCGCCGCCGCGGGCCATCAGGCGACCGTGCTGGCCGCAGTGGCTCCGAATCGCCAGACGCTGCTGACCGTGGCGGCCGACGATACCCTCCGCCAGTGGGATGCGCGAACCGGACGGGAACAACAGAGCGTGCGCTTGCCCGCCGGCGCGGCCTACGCTTGCTTCTCGCCGGACGGCCGCTGGCTCGCCGTCAGCGCGGGCAGCAATCAGCTCGCGCTCTGGGATGCATTGGCCGGCAAGGAATTGCACAAGCTCAAGCTGAGCGAGCAGCGCGGCCGGCAGATCCCGGCGGGCGGCGGCGGCATGGCCTTCTCGCGCGACGGCAAGTCGCTGGCGGTGCGCGATTACGACGGCACGTTGCACGTCTTCGACACGGCCACCGGCAAAGTAGCCACGCAGTTCAACGTGCGGTTGGGCGCGAATAATCGCGGTGACGTGGTCATCATCAACGGCATCGCCCCGCCTTTGGCCTACTCCGCCGACGGCACGGCCGTCGCGCTGGTCGGCAAGGCCAGCGATCCCAAGGCCGATCCGAACCGGATGGATTTCACCCGGAACAACAACGTCATTCGGCTCTGGCATATCGGTACGGGCAAGCTGCTGCGCGAGTTCGGCACGCACAAGGTTGACATCCTGGCGCTGGCCTTCTCGCCCGATGGCCGTACCCTCGCGGCGGCGACTTCGGACAACGCGGTGACGCTCTGGGAAACGTTGACGGGCAAGGAGCGCGGCCGTTGCGCCGTCAAGGAAGGCGACTTCTTCGGTAAGGCATTCGGGCTGCTGTCCGGGCGCTCGACCGGCAGTCGCGACTTCAACCTGAGTTCGCTGACTTTCTCCGCCGATGGCCGGACACTGGCGGCCGGCGGCAAGGATAACATCATCCATCTGTGGGATGTGGCGACGGGCAAGAAGCTCGACCAGTTCAAGGGCCACCAGGGCGGCGTCCAGGCGCTGGCCTTTCTGTCCGATGGGCTGTCGCTGGCATCCACCAGCGGCGATAGCACCGCCCTGGTCTGGGACGCCGCTACGCACCTGAAACGTGAACTGCCGGCGGCTACTCCGCTGGAGGAAAAGCAACTGGAGACACTCTGGAACGAGCTGGCCGGCGACAACGGTGCGGCGGCCTTCCAGGCGGTGCAGTCGCTGGCCGCTGGGTCCGAGCAGAGCGTGCCCTGGCTGCCAGCGCGCCTGAAGCCAGTGCCCGCGCCCGATCCCAAGCAAATCGACCGGCTCATCAAGGACCTCGACAGCGAGCAGTTCCAGACCCGGCAACAGGCCGAGCAAGAAATCGAACGGCTGGCGGAACTGGCGCAACCGGCGCTGCAAAAGGTCTTGCAGGGCAAGCCGACGCTGGAGATGCAGCAGCGCGTCGAGAAGTTGCTGGAACGGCTGGTGTCGCAGTTGACGCCGCCGGCCGAGCTGGTGCAGCAGTGCCGGGCGGTCGAGGCCCTCGAACGTAGCGGCAGTTCGTCCGCCCGCCAGTTGCTGGAGAAGGTTGCCCAGGGTGCGAGCGGCCACCGGCTGACGCGCGAAGCCCAGGGTTCCTTGCAACGCCTCACTGCCACGCAACCTTAACTTGACTCCGGCGGACCAGGCCGCCCTTGGCCTGGTCCGCTAATTCTTCAGAACGAAGATTGCCATGCGTGTCCTCCTGGTCGAAGATCATCAACCGTTGGTGCGCGTGCTGCGACGCGGCCTCGATGAGGAAGGCTTCGCCGTCGATGTCGCCGTGGACGGTGAGGAGGCGGACTTCAAGGCCAAGACCGCCAACTACGACGTCATCATTCTCGACCTGATGCTGCCGAAGGAAGACGGCCTGTCGTTGCTCAAGCGCTGGCGGCGGGATGGCATGAAGTCGCACGTCCTGGTGCTGACGGCGCGCAGCGGCATCGATGACAAGGTCCGCGGCCTGGACAGTGGCGCGGACGATTACATGACCAAGCCGTTCGAGCTGGAAGAGTTGCTGGCCCGGCTGCGGGCGCTGGTGCGGCGCGGGCATCAGGTGAAAGACCCGCTGCTGCGCATCTTCGATCTGGAGATCGACACCGCCGCTCATACCGTGCGCCGCGCCGGGCAACCCATCCACCTCACGCCGCGCGAGTACGCCCTGCTGGAGTTTCTCGCCTATCATCGCGGCCAGGTGGTCACACGGTCGATGATCTGGGAGCATCTGTACAACGAAGAGGACGAGAACACGTCCAACGTCGTCGATGTCTACATTCGCTATTTGCGCAACAAGATCGACAAGGGTTTCGAGCCGCCGTTGATCCTCACGCGCTGGGGGGAAGGTTATCAGCTGCGCGGCGAGGGGGAATAGGCGGCACGGCTACACCGCGCGGCGCAGCAGCGCGGGCAAGCGCAACGCGGTCAACGGCAGCCGACGCCAGCGAGGTAGGCCAACGCACACGGCGACATGGAGCAGACTGAACGTCGTTCCGTAGGCGAGCAGTTCGAGCCAGGTCGCGGGGCGATGCCACTGGCAAGCGAGCGCGAGCGCGCTGATGGGCCCGGCGGACAGGAGCACGGCCGGCAACACCACTTGCCCCAGATAATCGGTCCAGCACACTTCAGTTACGCGACACGCATACAGCATCACGCCCAGGCCCCGGCACGACAGCGCCGCGCCGGCCAGGCCGCAGCAGAGCGCGGCCAATGGCGTCAATTCTTCGGACAGACCGAACCACGGACCCGGCCAGTAGTGCTGTACGGCCAGTAGTGCG
>JAEUIF010000489.1 GCA_016795185.1 Planctomycetia bacterium
CACTGGAAGGCCAGCAGGCACGCGCCACGGTTGCGGTCAAGGCCGGCGACCAGCTGCTGCCCGTCACCTTCGAGCGCGACGTGATGCCGGTGTTGACCCGCCTGGCCTGCAATTCCGGCGCGTGTCACGGCAAGGCTTCCGGACAGAACGGCTTCCGCCTGTCGCTGCTCGGCTTTGACCCCGAAGGGGATTACGGCGCGCTGGTCAAGGAAACGCGGGGCCGCCGGGTCTTCCCCGCCGCGCCCGATCATAGCCTGCTGCTGCTCAAGGCAGCCGGGTTGCTGGCCCACGGCGGCGGCAAGCGCCTGACCGTGGGCGACGACCACTATCAATCCCTGCGGTCCTGGCTGGCGTCGGGAACGCCGCGCACCCCGGCGGATGCCGCCGTCGTGCAGCGCATCACCATCGAACCGCCCGAACGGGTGCTGACCAACCTCGCCGAACAGCAGCTGCTGGTGACCGCCCACTACTCGGACGGCACGACGCGCGACGTGACACACCTGGCTACTTTTCAGTCGAACGAAGCCGTCATCGCGGGCGTGAACACCGATGGGCGCGTCAAGGCCGGCGCGCTGCCCGGTGAAGCAGCCATCATGGCCCGCTTCATGGAAAAATTCGCGGTGTGCAACATCGCCATCCCACTGACCGGCAGCGTGCCGGCGGAGACGTATGCCAGCCTGCCGCGACGCAACTTCATCGATGGCCATGTCTGGACCAAGCTGCAATCCCTGGGTATCACACCGTCGGACCTCGCGAACGATGCGACCTTCCACCGCCGCGCGTATCTCGACGTCATCGGCCGATTGCCCACTGCCGATGAGACACGCGCTTATCTCGCGGACTCAGCTGCCGACAAGCGTGCGAAGCTCATCGATCAGCTTCTCGAACGGCCTGAGTACGCTGACTTCTGGGCGAACAAGTGGGCCGACCTGCTAAGGCCGAACCCGTACCGGGTGGGCATCAAGGCGGTGTACAACCTCGACGCCTGGCTGCGCGACGCCTTCCGCCGCAACCTGCCCTACGACCAGTTCGTCCGCGAACTGCTGACGGCCCAGGGCAGCACGTTCCGCAACGGCGCGACGGTGCTCTACCGCGACCGCCGCGACCCCGACGAAATCACCACGATGACCAGCCAGCTGTTCCTGGGCATCCGCCTGGACTGCGCCCGCTGCCATCATCATCCGTTCGAGGTCTGGAGCCAGGACGATTTCTACAGCCTGGCGGCCTACTTCGCCCGCGTCGGCCGCAAGGGCACCGGCATCTCGCCGCCCATCTCCGGCGGCGAGGAGATCGTCTTCACCGCAGCGCGCGGCGAGGTCAAGCATCCGGTCACGGGCAAGGTCATGCCGGCCCGACCGCTGTTCGGCAAGGCGGCGGAAACGGACGGTGACACCGACCCGCGCCGCGCCCTGGCCGACTGGGTGGTGGCCAAAGAGAACCCGTACTTCGCCCGCGTCATCGTCAACCGCGTCTGGGCCGACCTGATGGGCCGCGGCCTGGTCGAGCCGGTGGACGATTTACGGGCCACCAACCCGCCGAGCAACGGCCCGCTGCTCGAAGCCCTGGCGGATGACTTCCGCCAGCAGGGTCATGACCTGAAGAAACTGATCCGTACCATCATGGCGTCGCACGTCTACGGGCTGTCATCGCTGCCCGGCGGACGGAACACGGTCGATATTCGCAATCACTCCCGGCACTATCGCCAGCGGCTGCGGGCCGAGGTGCTGCTCGACGCCGTGACGGACATCACGGATGTGCCCGAAACCTTCACCGCGCTGCCGCCGCGCGGCCGGGCGATGGAGCTGTGGACGGTGCGGACGCAATCGGTCTTTCTCGACAGCTTCGGCCGGCCCGACCCGAACCAGGACCCGCCCTGCGAACGCACCGGCGAAACCACGGTGGTTCAGGTGCTGCACCTGATGAACTCGCCCAACCTGCACCGCAAGGTCACGGCCGACGGCGGCCGGGCCGCCCGCCTCGCCGCGAGCCAGAAGACCGCGCAGGAGATCGTGGACGAACTGTACCTGATGGTCTACGGCCGGTCGCCGACCGAGGACGAACGCTCGATCTGCCTGAAAGTGTTCGCCGAGAAGAACACGACGCGCCGCCAGGCCATTGAAGACCTGATGTGGGCGCTCATCAATACGCCGGAGTTTGTTTTTAAGAATTGAACACGATCGGCCCCTCTCCCCTTGCGGGAGAGGGGTTGGGGGTGAGGGGACTGGAGCGAGTTTAACGACCGTTTCTCCCCTCACCCCCCACCCCCAACCCGCA
>JAEUIF010000577.1 GCA_016795185.1 Planctomycetia bacterium
ACCGATCCACGCGCGCCGTGCAGGCTGGACGGAACGGGCCGTCAAGTATGCGCGCCGCCGGCCCTTGGTGGTGGGTTCTTGGGCGCTGGCGGCATCGCTCGTCGTCTCGGCGGTCGCGGGCGGCGGCTATGTACTCGTGCAGGAAAAGCAAAAGGCTGAGGCGGACACCCGCAGGCTTCAGACGGAGCAGGATCGCCGCATCGCCGCCGAGATCGGTCTGCGCGAAGCCGACAAGGCCATCCTCCAGCGCGACTTGGCGGGGGCCGAGGCGGGAGCGCGGGAAGCGCTAGCGCTAGTCGGCGACGAACCGGCGCTGGCCGATCTGCGCGGCCGCGCCCAGAAGTTGCTGGACGAAGCCACGCGCGTGCAGCAATTCGCCCGTTACAACGACCTGGCCAAGTTCCACGAACTGCAAGCGGCCGAGGAAGGCAATCAGCAGGACCACCTCCGCCAGGCCCAGGCGGCGGCCCAGGCGGGCCTGGCGCTCTTTGACCTGACGGCGGAACGTGCCGCGCCCATCGACTTCGGCGACAGTGCCCTGCCGGCCGCGCTGCGCAAGAAGCTCGCCGAAGATTGCTACGAGTTGTACCTGACCTGGGCGAGCACCACGGCGGCCGGCGGCGACGAAGCGCAGACGCGCGCCGGGCTCGGCATTCTCGATCAGGCTCCCAAACTGGGCTTGAAGACACAGGCGTACCACCTGCGCCGCGCGCGCCTGCTGGCTGTCCTGCAAGACCAGGCCGGAGCGCAACGGGAACTGCAACTGGCGGCGGCGCAAGCGCCCTCGGTCGCCGTGGACCATTTCCTGGTGGGCCTGGAACTCTACCGCCGCCGCGAGATCACGCAGGCACTGCCCCACTTGAAGGCTGCCCTCGAACTGGAACCGACGCACTTCTGGGCACGCTACTACCTGGCAGGCTGCTACCTGCAAACGCGCCGTCCGGCGCTGGCCCACGGACCGCTGTCGGTCTGCATCCAGTTCAAGCCGCGGTTCGTCTGGGCCTACTTGCTGCGCGGCTTCGTGAACGGTCAGTTGGATGACTTTGAAGCCGCCGAGGCCGACTTCAAGCGCGCGGAAGCACTGAACCCGGACGCCGTCGCCCGCTACGGCATCCTGGCCAATCGCGGCGTGGTGCGCGTCCGCATGGGCAAGATCGACGAGGCCATCGCCGATTTCCGCCAGGCTATCGCCCTGCGACCGAAGCAATGGCAGGCGTATGCCAACCTGGCCGACGTCTACTTGCGCCAGAACCAGACCGACGAGGCGCTGGCGCAGCTGGATCGGGCCATCGAAATGCAGCCGCTGGCTGCCCTCTTTCGGACGCGGGCCAAGCTATATTTGCAGCGGGGCAACTTCGCCGCCGCGCAGCCCGATCTGGAGCAGGCCATCGCCCGCACGCTCCCTGGGCAGAACGCGCTCGACCTGGGTCGCGATCACCTGGAGCGCGGCCGCATCCTGTATCGGGGCGCGAAGTTCACCGATGCCTTGCAGGCGTTCGATCGGGCGCTGGCAATCTCGCAGACCGCGACCGCGTCGGCGAGTCCCGCGGAACTGGTCAAGTTGCAGGTCGAAGCCCACCAGCTGCGGGCGGAAGCGTTGTTGGAGATCAACCGCTTCGAGGACGCCATCGCCGGTTTCGAGCAGGCGATGAAGCTGGCCCCGGTCACCGCCAGCGCGCACCGGGCGCGCGGCCTGGCACGAGCCAAGCTGGGTAAATACGCCGAGGCCATCGAGGACTACACCCGCGCCCTGGAGATCGACCGGCTCCAGGGCAAGCCCGCCGACCCGCAGACACTGGCTTATCGCGGGTGGGCCTACTTGGTCTACGACGCGCCGAAGCTGTCCCAGCGCGACTTT
>JAEUIF010000591.1 GCA_016795185.1 Planctomycetia bacterium
CAAGTTCACACTCGTCGGTAGCGCCATGAAGGAGTTCCGCAATACCGTGAACCGGCTCGACCGGTTGGGCTATCGCGTGGACCGAATCGACCCGCCGCTCGCCGATCCGTTGCTGGCCGATCTCAGACGCAGTTCGGACCACTGGCTCGAAATTCCCGGACATCGCGAACGGCAGTTTACGCTGGGCCGCTTTGAACGTTGGTACGTGCAGGCCACGCCTGCATACGTTGCCTTCGACGCGCAAAACCAGGCCGTGGCCTTCCTAAACCTGGTGCCTTCCTACGATCCTGCCTTAGCGACGGTGGATCTGATGCGCCGCACGCCAGAGCACATCAACGGATTGATGGATTACTTGTTTGCGAAAGTCTTCCTCGACCTGAAGACACGCGGCATCCACTCGTTCAGCCTGGGCATGGCCCCTCTGTCGGACCGCAGCGACGGGTCTGGTATCAGCCGGGATGAACGCGTTGTGTACTGGGTGCTGAAGCGCATGCCGTTTCTCTTTAGAGCTGACAGCCTGCGGCGCTTTAAGGCCAAGTACGCCGACGCCTGGAAGCCCCGCTATGCCGTGTACCAGGGCCGCTTGGATTTGCCCCGGCTGGCGCTGGCCCTGCGCCGCGTCTCTGAAATCGCGCCGGGCGACGCACGCCTGGACCAACACATGGGAGCAGCCGCATGAGGTACGGGGCAATTCCACTGCTGCTCGCCCTTTCTTTCGGGGCAACGCATGTGCTGGCTGCTGACACGACCATGACCGTGCAGGTCCGAGGCCGTAAGCTCTCGCTGACCCAACTAGCGCCGAGTAACAAGACTTCGGAGGTTGCCGTCATCTTCCTGCCCGGCGACGGTGGTTGGCGTGGGGCGGCCGTATCCATGAGCCGCACGATTTCTTCCTGGGGATACGACGTGTTCGGCTTCGACACCAAGAAGTACCTGGAGACGTTCTCCGAGGACGGCCGCAAACTGGCGTCGCAGGAACTCGCCTCAGACGTTCGCCTCGTTGCGAATCAGGTTGCGGGACCTTCTCACCGCCGCGTTGTCCTCGTCGGCTGGTCGCAAGGGGCGTCGATGTCTGTGGCTGCGGTGTCCGGTATCAAGTCGCGAAGCCCCATTCACGGCATCGTTACGCTCGGTCTGCCAGAATCGGGAGTGCTCGGATGGGACTGGAAGGCGACCCTGGCCATCATCGCGCGCCGGGAACCGGATCAGCCAACGTTCCAAGTGAAGCCGCTACTCCCCGCGGCGTCGCCGGTCCCCGTTTGGATGATCCACGGCACGAACGACGAGTACACCACCTCGGAGGTCGCTCGCAGCCTGTATCAGGTCACTAGTGAACCAAAGCGCTTGGAGGAGATCGCCGGTGCGAACCACCGCTTCGATGCGCACCAGGACGAACTCTATCGTTCGCTCAAGAAGGGACTCGCATGGGTGACAGCAAATTGAAGCGCCTGCGTCCGATTTTGTTCGGCATCGTCGCGCTCGGCATCGCCGCCGCCGCGCTGACCGCCGCTCTCCGGGGACTGGACTGGGCTACGTTTTGCGTGCAGCTCAATCAGTTGGACTGGCGCTGGTTAGGCGTGGCCGTGGCTTTCGACGTGGCCAGCTACGCCGCCCAGGGAGTCCGCTGGCGCTGCTTGTTGCAGCAGGCCAGCCTGTGGCAGACCACGCGCGCAATTTACGCCGGGCTCTTCCTCAACGAGATTGTTCCCCTGCGCCCAGGAGAAGCCGTCCGCGCTTGGCTGGCCGCAAGAGATTTGCGCGTCGGCCTCCTCACGGTAGCGCCGACGATGCTGACAGAGCGGCTCATGGATGGGGTATGGCTGGCCGCCGCGCTACTCGCGACTCTCGCTCTGGCTCCGCTGCCGGTTTCGCTGATTCGTGCAGCGTGGATGGTGATCGTTGCCATGAGCATTCTGGTCGTCACCGCGCTCCTCGTGGGTCGTGAGCGTTATCCGTTCCTGGCCAAGATTCGGTCCGGGCTTTCCAACCGTCCGGCGCTGCTGGCCTCCGGGGTCTTTCTGGCCGCGCAAGGCCTGGCGTTTTGGGCGGTGACGCGCGCCAGCCACCTCAGCCTCAGTCTCGCCGCGGCTTTCGTCGTCATGATCGTCGTTCGTATTGGCACCATGCTCCCCGGTGCCCCCGCGAATCTTGGCACGCACCAGTTCTCCACGGTCCTGGGGTTGTCCCTCTATGGGGTACCGCAGAATACCGCCGCGGGCTTTTCGCTGGTGGTCTTCGTGGTCCTGACAGCCCCGTTGCTCGCCATCGGTTTCGCCGCCTGCCTGAACGCCGGACTCAATTGGGAGACCTTGCGCGCCGCCTCTCGCCCTGCCGAACCCGTCGATTCTCCCCTGCCTGGGTGATGGGTTCGAAGCCCGGCTTAGCGCAAGCTGAGATTGTGATCAAGGCATCATATGAGGCGCAGACCGTCGAAGGGCCAGCACTGGAACCCCACTGGCCCGGTCTGATTGCTCTCTTAGTCGCCGCAGCCCTGAACCTGTTCCTCCCCGCGTCCTTGGCGGCGGGACCTGGTTGGCTGGGCGTCGTCGTTGTGGCGTTCCTGGCTGCCCTCGAGTTGCTGCTGCCGAATCGCCATCAGATGCTGGGCCATGCGACGACGGCCGTCGTGACGTTAGAACTCGCCGCTGCCTTGACGCGTTTGATTCTCGATCTGGCCGCGCATCGAGGCCGCCCGATCGAACTCCTGCAAGCCGCGCTGATTCTGTGGAGCATGAACGTCGTCGTATTCGCCTCCTGGTACTGGCGTCTCGACGCGGGCGGCCCGCACCGGCGTTCCCATCAGCATGTCTACTGCGGCGGCGCCTTCCTTTTCCCGCAATTGACGTTGCCGGCTGACGTACGGGTCGCGCTGGGCGGCGGGGCTTGGCGCCCTCAATTCGTGGACTATCTTTTCCTCGCCTTCAATAGCAGCACCGCCTTTTCGCCGACGGACGTGCCGGTGCTTTCCGCCTGGGCCAAAATCCTGATGATGATCCAGGCATCGATTTCCCTTGCCACGCTGGCTATGGTGGGCGCGCGTGCCGTCAACATCCTTTAGACAGAAATGGAGCTACTAATGAACCGCTATCTCATTCCCGCCGCTTTACTCCTGACCGGAGCCATATTCGCGGCGGCCCCACCGCCCCGGCACTCTGAGTCCGCAGCCCCGCCGTCCGTCAACCACGGCTTCGCTGATGTGGTTGCCAAGGATCTGCCGGGCGTGGTGAGCATCTATACGACGCTGGTCGAGAAAACGGCGGGGAGTGACCCATTGGGTCTGGGAATTCCGCAAGGTGCGCGGCGGCGAAAACGGAAATCCGCG
>JAEUIF010000633.1 GCA_016795185.1 Planctomycetia bacterium
CTCCAGGTGGGGAACGGCCGGCGGTTGTCGCGCTTGTACTGGTCCATCGCCTTCATGAACTCGATTTCGTCGTCGTTGTAATCGCGCTCGCAGGTGGTCGGATCGACCTGGCGGCGGCGCTCGGACTTCCGACGGTCAGTACCGGGCTTGCGGCGATCCACAGCCACCGGAATGTTGCGCTTGCGGCGCTCGTTGGGCCGACGCTGACTGTCCACTATCTTGCCCGCCGAAGGGTCATCGCTGTTCATGAAGGTCGTTCCCCGCTGGTGTTCCGCGATGGAGGTGGCAGCTTCCGCGGGCCGCACGGAACCTGAATTCCCAGCGTAGCGGCCCCCGGAGAACTGTCAAGGTAAATCAAGGGTGGGCCGCGTGAAGGCAGCTGAACGCGCCCGCCTATCAGGCAGGGTCCGCGCCGTTCGCCTTCTTTTCCTGGATCAGGGCGCGTGAACGAGCTACCTCCGCTTCCAGTTGCGCGGCGCGCTGCTTTTCAGCGTCGATGCGCTGCTGCGCGGCTTCAGCAAACAGCGGGACCACGTTCCCGTCGGCGTCGTGGAAGCGCAGCCAGGCGTCAGCCCGATTCTGGTAGGGGCCTTCCCCCAGACGCCGAGCCAGAGCTTGAGTTGGTCGCACCACAGCCAGCCGCGCGCGTCCGGTTCGATCCGTTGATACCGGCGATCAAGCAAGCGCCAGCCGTCGAGTTGTCGCGTTGTGGGGTCGTAAAGGAAATACTCGCCCGTTCGGAAGGTCCGTTCGTACACCTGCTTCTTCGTGGTACGGTCCTCGACGGCCGTGGTGGGCGACAGCAGTTCGATGATAACATCTGGGTATTTACCGCCCTCTTCCCCGATGGCCCACCAGAGCCGATGTTCGTTGGGTTGCGCGCCGTCCACGAAAAAGAAGTCTGGGCCGCGAAAATCGCGGTTGCGCGCTTGCTCGACGTTGAAATAGATGAACATGTTGCCGCCGACAAAGTAGTCCTGCCGGTCGCGCAACTGCCAGCGCACCTGTTCGATCAGCAGATTCATGGCATCGCGATGCCAGGGCGTGTCCATTGGCTCGCCATCGCTCTCGACAAGTTTTACGTTGGGCCAGGGAAAGTCCGTCGGTTGCTGCACCGGGACGGCAGTGGTGGGAGTCATGCTTGTTCTCCTTCCAGCGCCTGCACTTCTACCAAGTTATCGAAGAAGGTCGCCCCGCCGCCGAGGTCGGTCAACCGGCTGCTGGTCGTGGTGTTGCAGTTGACGCCGTCGGCGGCGTACTTGTTCCACCAGATGCCGAGCGTCACCGCCACGCCGCGCTGCACGCTGTCGCGGACCACAGCCTTCGCCCGGAAGCCGCCACGGTCGTTGAAGACGCGCACCCACTGGCCGTTGCGGATACCGCGTTGTGCCGCGTCCTGGGCGTGGAGTTCAACCAGCGGCTCGTCCGCTGCCTGACGCAGCGACTGGACATTGACGAAGGTCGAATTCAGGAAGGACGGTGCCGGCGGGCTGAGCATTTGCAGCGGGAAGCGAGCCGCCAACTCCGGCCGGGTCTGCGGGTCTTCGTGCGGCGGTGTGTAAGTCGGCAGCGGATCGAGGCCGCGCTGCGCCAGCCGTTCGCTGTAGAACTCACACTTGCCTGATGGCGTCGGAAAACCGCCCTCGACGAATGGCGCGTAATCAACGGGTACATTGAGCCGCACCGGGCCTTCGCGCTTCAAGCGTTCCAGGGTGATACCGTCGAACGTGCCTTTGGCCAGTCCCACCGTGCCGTTGGCTTGCAGTGCCTCGGCCGCCAGCTGCTCATCCGTTGCAGTGAACAATTCGGGCTCGAAGTGCATGGCCTTCGCCAGCAAGCGGAACACCTCGGTGTTCGGCTTCGCCTCGTATAACGGCGCAATGGCCGGTTCGTTGACCTGCACGCACAGGTGGCCGTAGCTGCCGTGCAGGTCGAAATGCTCCAGCTGCGTCGTGGCCGGCAACAGGACATCCGCGTAGTCGGCGGTATCGGTCTGGAACTGCTCGTGAACCACCGTGAATAGGTCGTCGCGCTTCAGTCCCTGAAGCACCTTCGCCTGATCGGGGCAGACCGCCGCCGGGTTGGCGTTGTAGACGCAGAGCGCACGCACCGGCGGCCCCGGCAGTTCGCCGTTGAGCGCTTCCGCCAGCTGTACCATGTTGATGGTCCGGGTGCCGGGCGGGATCAGGTCGGGCCGTTCGAGCTTGGCCAGGTTCCACGCATAGAGCTTGCTGGTGCTCAGCAGGGCCCCACCGCCGGGGTGACGCCAGGCCCCAATGACTGCGGGCAAGCAGGTGATGGTCCGCACCGCCATGCCGCCGCCGCCGTGCCGTTGCAAGCCGTAATTCAGTCGGATGCAGGCCGGCGAGTGCTCGGCGTATTCGTGGGCCAGTCGCTCGATGTCGCCCGCCGGCAGGCCGGTAATCGCCGCAACTTTCTCCGGACCATACTCTTGCAACGCCCGCTCGCGCAACTGTTCCACTCCCAGGCAATAGCGTTGCAAGTAGTCATCGTCCTGGAGGTTGTCGCGCCAGAGAATGTGCATCAGACCCAGGGCCAAGGCGGCGTCGGTGCCAGGGCGAATCGGCAGCCACCAGTCACTCTTCTCCGCGGTCTTACAGCGGTAGGGGTCGATGGTCACGATGCGCGCCCCGGCCTTGCGGGCTTGGTGCATCAGCGTCCAGAGGTGCATGTTGGTGACGACGGTGTTCGAGCCCCAGTTGATGATGTACCGGGAGCGCACGACGGTTTCGGGGTCGAAGACGGCGCGGGTGCCCAGGGTGATGTCGCAGCCCGCCGCTCCGGCGGTGGCGCAGATGGTGCGGTCGAGCAGTGAGGCTCCCAGTCGATGGAAGAAGCGACGATCCAGGCTGTTGCTCTGGAGTTGGCCCATTGTGCCGGCGTAGCTGTAGGGCAGGATCGCTTGTGGGCCGTCGGTCGAGGCGGCGATGTCTCGGAAGCGGTCGGCGATGAGCGCAATGGCCTCGTCCCAGCTGACCCGGCGGAACAGGCCCTGCCCCTTGGGGCCGACCCTCACCTGCGGAAATTGCAGCCGCTCCGGGTGATAGACGCGCTCGTGGTAACGGGCCACCTTCATGCACAGGTAGCCCTGGGTGAACGCATGGTTGGGGTCGCCCCGGAGGTCAACGGCCCGGCCATCGCGCACGGTCACGGCCATGCTGCATGTATCGGGGCAATCGTGAGGACAAACGGCCAGGCAGGTCTTTTCCAAGGGATGCTCCTTCAATCGCGACTTCGCCCGCATTTTACCACCGCGCGCTCCGGAAAAATAATCCAGTCCGTGCTTGCACGGGTGGTTGACAGGTGGGACACTCGGCTAAGCGTGGGGATCGCGCGAAATTTTTCTGACTTTCCCGATGCAAACGGTATACTGGATCATTAAATTTATCCGGGCTACTCCCATAGGGACGCTGGGCGGCAGCGCCACCACGGTTGGCGAATCAGGATGCAGGGGACGCGTTACTCCCTGAAAGGCAGAGCAAATGGCCGCGCCCGCTACCACCGAAGAATTCATCGATCTGGTGCGCCGTAGCGGCGTTTCGGACGAGAAGCGTCTGGATGCCTACGTGCAGCAGTTGCGCTCTTCGTCCCACCTGCCGGACAGCCCCGGCAAGGCCGCTGGCCTGCTCGTCCAGGAAGGGCTGCTCACGCACTTCCAGGCCGAACAAATCTTGATGGGCAAGTGGCGCCGCTTTACCATCGGCAAGTACAAGGTGCTGGAACGACTCGGCTCGGGCGGCATGGGCAGCGTCTACCTGTGCGAGCACCGCTTCATGCGCCGCCGGGTGGCCGTCAAGGTGCTGCCCGCCGCGAAGGCCGAGGACCAGGCTTCTCTCGAACGCTTCTACCGCGAGGCCCGCGCCGCCGCCGCCCTCGACCATCCGAACATTGTCCGCGCCTACGACATCGACCAGGACGAGAACCTGCACTTCCTCGTGATGGAGTACGTGGACGGGGCCAGTTTGCAGGAGGTCGTCAAGAAGTTCGGCCCGATGAACTTCCTGTACGCCGCACACTACACTCGGCAGGCCGCCATCGGCTTGCAACACGCCCACGAGGCCGGCCTGGTCCACCGCGACATCAAGCCCGGCAACGTGCTGATCGACCGCACCGGCACCATCAAGGTGTTGGACATGGGCCTGGCCCGCTTCTTCCACGACGAGGAAGACATCCTCACGAAGAAGTACGACGAAAGCGTGCTGGGCACCGCCGACTACCTGGCTCCCGAACAAGCGCTCGATAGCCACGGGGTCGATATCCGGGCCGACATCTATAGCCTGGGCGCAACCATCTACTTCTGCCTGACCGGGCAACCGCCCTTCAACGAAGGCACGGTCGCGCAAAAGCTGATCTGGCACCAGACGCGCCAGCCCAAGCCGGTGCGTTCGTTCCGGGCCGACGTGCCCGAAGGGTTAGCACAGATTATCGACCGGATGATGACCAAGGATCGGGCCAAACGCTACCAGACGCCGGCCCAGGTGGTGGATGCGCTAGCGCCGTGGACGGCGAAGCCGATCCAGCAGCCGCCCGACGCCTGGATGCCCCGGCTCAGCCCCGCAGCGATGGGACCGATGGAAGCGGCGGCCAGCGTAACCGCGCCCACGCCGGCTCCTGGAGGACTGCCCGCAGCGGCCCAGCGACCGATGGCAGCGACCCCCGCGCCGGTGGCCCGCGTACAAGCGCCCGTGGCCGCCCAGATGCGGCCCGCCACGCCGCAGCCCGCCTCGCGACCCTCGACGCCCTCGCCGGTGCAGGCCCAGCGTCCTGCCGCGCCGACTCCAGTCGCGCAGCAACGGCCGCTGCCAAACAACGGTGCCTCGGCCTCCGGCACGCAGGCTGCCCCCAATTGGGGCGAGATGTCGCCCGCCGCCCGCCGCCCGGCTGCCCCGACCAAGTCCGCGCTGAAGTATCCCTCGCAGCAGGCGGCCAAGTTGGCCTCCCTGATCGCTGCCGTCAAGCGCCGCCCCAAACTGTGGGCCATCGTCGCGGGCGCGGTCGGCCTCTTCATGCTGCT
>JAEUIF010000645.1 GCA_016795185.1 Planctomycetia bacterium
CACCACGCTTCTCCCGCGACCATCCGCCATCGCTAACACGTGTGGGGCTGGGGGGGCGCCGCCCCCCCGGCGCCCCCCCCTTACGGGGTTGGGGGCGGGGGGCCCCACCGCTCCACTGAGCGAACTCTTCAATTCCAGCGCAACCCGCCGCGCGTCGCCCAGTAGTCGGCAGGGGTTTCAGCGACGGATCGCAATTCGTCCGCGCACGGCTCGTCCCAGCGGACGGACAACGCGGCGACATTCGACTGCAATTGCTCGGCCGTGGCCGCGCCGCTGAGGACGACATCGACCCAGGGTTGGGCCAGCACCGCCGCCAGCGCCAGCCCATCGAGCGTGGTTCTCAGGCGCGCAGCCTGTCCTTCGAGAACGCTGCGGCGGGCGGCGAAGGCGGGTTCGTGATTGCGTGCGGTCAGCCGGCCGTTCGCCAGTGCTTCCTTGACGATGACGCCGAGCCCGGCAGCGTGCGCTGCTCGCAGTGCATCGCCGGCTGACGGTTCCAGCAGGTTCCAGGTTGCCTGCACGGCACCGAAAAGCCGCTGCCCACCCACTTCAATTCGCAGCGCGTGGCGCAGCACTGCCGCCTGATTCGGCCCGCTGAGCGACAGGCCGATGCACACGCCGCCGTCGCGCAGCCGGGCCAGTTCTTCGTGAACCGCACGATTCTCCAGCACGCCGCTTTCCAGAGTCGCCGAGTGAATCTGGTAGAGCTTGAGGTGTCGGCCGAGCAGGGCGTCGCTCTCGCCGAGTTGCCGGCGCAGCGTGGCCAGGGAGTGGTCCTTGACCTCGTGCCGTTCCGCCTCGATTTGCCAGCCTGCCGTGTAGGTGTAGCCCCACTTGGAACCGACGGTCACGGCCTCCGGGCTGATGCTCCGCGCCGCCAGCCAGCGTGCGAGAAAGGCTTCCGCCTGGCCGTAGGAGCGAGCGGCGTCGAAGTAGCGAATGCCCAGCGACCAGGCGGCGTCGAGCACCGCATGGCACTGGCCTTCCATCGTTGCAGGATCACGCCCCGCGTGCAGGTCGTCGCCGTGCCCCAGATTGATGTAACCCGGTCGGCCCAGCGCTGCCAGGCCGAGTCCAAGTCGCGAAACGGTGAGCGCCGTGCCACCGAGCTTACAGGTTTCCATGCGGGTTACTTCTTCTGCTCCGGCGGCAACGGTACTTGAGATTTGCCCGCGAGGTAGGCGAACAGGTCGCGCACCTGCTCCTTGGTCAGCGTATCGAGTTGCCCTTCGGGCATGATCGAGGCTGCCGAATCCTTGATCTCATCGACATCCTCCTTGCCCAGCACGATGCGTTCCGTGGCGGTCTGCACGATGTAGCGTGTCGGTGAACGCTCGACGATGATGCCGGTGATGATTCGGCCGTTGTGCGTGGCCACGATCGACATGCGGTAGTCCTGCGAAACTTCCGTGCTCGGGTCCACGATGTTGGACAGCAGGTAGTCCAGCTCCGCGCGGTTGGTCCCGGTGAGGTCCGGTCCGATCGTCCCGCCCTCGCCGTGCAGCTTGTGGCACTGCTGACAGGTCTTGCTGTAGAGCAACCGGCCGTTGCTGGGGTCCGCGTACTTGAGGAAGCCCGGCGTCAGCAGCGCCTTGTACCGCTTGATCTGCTCCTGCTTCTGCGCCGAGGTTTCGCGAACCTCGCCCCAGACCTGATGCAGCCGGTCGGTCAGGTGCTTGTCGTTGAACGCATAAAGCTGGCGGGCGATGTAGGCCGAAACATCGTTCCTCGGCACCAGCTTCTTTTCGACGGCGTTGAGCAGTTCGAGGGCATGGTCCTTGCGCGAGGCCAGCGTGGCGACCGCGTCGTGCTTCTCGTCGTCGGTCAGGTCGCCGTAGACGGCCAGGATGCGTCGGGGCGTCGCTTCGTGCGGCAAGGCGCCCAGACCGCGCAGTGCCGTACGGCGCACGGCGGCATCGTTCAGCAGGTCTTGCAGCACCGGCGCCAGGTCCGGTACTCGCTTGTCGACCAACGCTTCGAGCGCGGCCTGCCGTTCCGTGGCGGCTGCGGTGGTCGTCAACGCGGTCTTGCGCAGGTCGGCCAGCGCCTGCGGGTCGCCGAAGATCAAGGCCAACAGCATGGCATGTTCGCGCAACGCGGGCTGGGTGCTCTTCGACAACTTGGCATAGACCGCCGACCAGCCTTCGGGCATCGGCATCGTCTTGCGGCCGCGCAGGCCCTCGCGCGCGCCGTTAAGCAAGTCCTGTTGCACCGCTTCATCGGCCTTCGTCAGCGCGGCTACCAGAGGAGTCAGGTCGGCTTTCTCGCCCTGCTTGACGGCTTCATCGGCCACCCGCCGGGCGATGAACTGACGCACCTGCGACAGCGGCGAGGTTGTCGTCAGTTCCAGCTCGCGCCGGGGATCGGTGGGAACCAATGGTTCGATGCCGTACCAGATCATCAGCGGCAGGTTGGCGTCTCCGGCATCCTCTGCATGGCCGAGCAGCCCCGCGCCGATGCCCCAACGCTGCGCCACGGGCAAGCGTTGCAGCGCGGCGGCGAGGTAGAGCCGCACCACGAGTGAGGGATCGCCTTTCGCCATCGCGGCGAAACGGGCGATGACAGGTTCAGCGGGCGTCGTTTGTTCGCACAGCAGTTGAATCGCCCAGGCCCGCAGGTATTCGCTGCGGTCATCGAGCAGGCCGTGCAACTGGGCATTGTCAATGCCGCCGGTGACGTGCAACGCCCACAGGGCGCGCAGCCGTTGCGGCGTGTCGAGTTTCCCGGAAGTCAGCATCTCGCGCAACGCAGCGTGGACTGGCTCGGACTTCCAGCCGGGCTTGGCCGCGCGCTCCTGCAACACCCGCCGCGCGTGCCGCACCAGGAAGTCGTTGCGGTGCAGTTGCAGCTTCACCAGTTCGGCGTCCGTTAACCGCGCGGGGTCGGGTTGCTTGGCCTTGTCCGGCGGGCCGTAGCTGATCTTGTAGATGCGTCCGGTCTGCGTGTTCGGCTTGTACGTATGGCATTCGCCCGTGTCGGACCAGTCGGACACGAAGATGTTGCCGTCCGGCCCGGAACGCAGCGTCACGCCCATGAACCACGGATCGCCCGACAGCATGAAATCCTTGCCGTGGCTCGCGGTGTACCCAGAGCCCTTCCGTTTCAGAATGTCGTGGTTGATGCGCCGCCCGTGAACGTTGCACATGAAAACGGTATTGCGATACTGCGCCGGGAAGCGATCGCCGAGATAGACCAGCGTGCCGCAGTGGGCATGGCCGCCGCCCAGCGCCTTGGTCTCATCGGTTTCGCCGCGCATGGCGTTGGGCCGTCCGGCGGGGAAGTGTAGGTGATCCGCACAGGTCGGCAGCCGTTCGTAGGCATACAGGCTCGACGGCCGGTTGCGCCACGGCTCGTAATGCCCGCCCTGGATCATGTGGAACAGGTGTGGATTGACGCAATTCGACACGAAGCACTGGCCAAAATCGTCGAAATCGACGCCCCAGGGATTGGTCGTGCCATCCGCGAAGTTCTCGAAGACCCGCCGCGTCGGATGAATCCGGCACACCCCGCCGTCGCAGTGGATGCGCTGGTCGGCCGGGGTGCCCGGCTTGCCCACGTCCGAGGGCGTGGTTCGGCCGTGCCCCATGTAGAGCCAGCCGTCCGGACCCCAGGTGAAGCCATTGGGCAGGTTGTGCCGGCTTTCCTTGTAGCCGAAGCCGTCGAAGACCACCTGCGGTTCGCCGGCCGGTTTGTCGTCGTCGCCGAGCGGCACGAAGTAGAGCTTCGGCGTGGACATGACCCAGACGCCGCCGAAGCCGACCTCGATGCCCGTGATGTAGTTGAAGCCCTCGTAGAAGACCTTGCGGGAATCCGCGCGGCCGTCGCCGTCGGTGTCTTCGAGAATGCTGATGCGGTCCTTGCCGGTCGCCTGCCAGGTGCCGTAGTTCAGCGCCTCCGCGACCCAGAGCCGGCCGCGCGAATCGATGCAGTATGAAACCGGCTGCACGACATCCGGCTCGGCGGCGAAAACCGTCGCGCGGAAGCCCTCGGGCAGCACCATCGCCTGCACCGCCTTGTCGGCGGGCAACGGACTCGGCGCCTGATCCGCCGCGCACACCATCAACGGCACCACGCAGACCAAAGCCGGCAACCAGCGCTTCATGGTTCGGAGTTCCCCTTGTTGACTTGTCCGAATTGTTCGTAGTTCC
>JAEUIF010000653.1 GCA_016795185.1 Planctomycetia bacterium
TGTACAAGCAACTGGGCGACGAGAAGGAGTTCAAGACGATGGAAATCACGCTGACGCGGAAGAAATAACCAAAGTGTTTAGCCGCGAGCCGGTAGGCGAGCGCTCGAACCGTCCGAGCGCTCGCCTACCGGCTCGCGGCTAAACGTTTTTTACTACTTACCGACCAACTCCAGCGCCGCCTTGGCGACGTTCTCCGCCGTCAGGCCGTACTTCACCAGCAAGCCTTCGGGCGTGCCCGACTCCGCGAACGTATCGTTGACGCCCACAAAGCGCATCGGCACCGGGTGCTGACGGGCCGCCGACATCGCCACCGCGCTGCCCAGCCCGCCGTGCAGCAGGTGCTCCTCGGCAACCACGATCTTGCCGGTGTCCTTGGCGGCGGCCAGCACGGCGGCATCGTCGAGCGGCTTGACCGTGTGCATGTCCACGACGCGCGCCTGCACGCCTTTCTTCTCCAGTTGCTCGGCGGCTTCCAGGGACGGCGCGACCATCAGGCCATTGGCGATGATGGTCACGTCCTTGCCGTCGCGCAATTGAATGGCCTTGCCGAGCTTGAAGTCGCAGCCCTGCTCGTAGATCACCGGCACGTTGGGGCGGCCGGCGCGGAGGTACGCAGGCGTCTTGATGCGCGCCAGCGCCTCCACGGCTTTCTCCATCGAGACTTCGTCCGCGGGCACGACCACGGTGAAGTTGGGCAGCGAGCACGCCAGGCCCACATCCTCGATGCCCATCTGCGATGGGCCATCCTCGCCGATGGAGATGCCGGCGTGCGTGCCGACGACCTTCACGTCGAAGCACGGAAACGCCACCGACATCCGCAGCTGGTCGTAGGCGTTGCACATGACGAAGCAGGCGAAACTGGCCAGCCAGGCGCGCTTGCCGGAGGCTGCCATGCCGCTGGCCGCGCTGACGAGATTCGATTCGGCGATGCCGACGTTGAAGAACCGTTCGGGATACTTCTTGCCGAACAGCTCGACGCGCGTCGAGTTGCCGACGTCGCCGTCGAGCACCACGATGTCGGCGTAGTCGCCGCCAATCTTGGCGAGGGCCAGGCCAAACGCTTCGCGGGTGGATTTGCCCATCTTCAATGTCATGATGCGATCCCCAAAGAATGACTGCGGTCGGTGTGCCGGACGCCCCAGCAGTTAGCCCGCCTTCTCGATCTCCTCGATCGCCAGCTTGGCTTCCTCGGCCGTCAGCGGCTTGCCGTGGTGGTTGGGGTCCTTGCCCAGCGACGCCTTCAGCGGCCAGCCCTTGACGGTCTTTGCCACGATGGCGCTGGGCTTACCCTTGGTTTGCCTCGCTTTCTCCAGGGCTTGCATGACCTCGCACTGGTCGTTGCCGTTGATTTCCTGGGCGAACCAGCCGAAGGACTCCCAGCGCGGGGCCACCGGCCGCAAGTCGAGCACCTCGGCCGTGGGGCCGGTCTGCTGGTAGCCGTTCTGATCGACGATGGCCACCAGGTTGTCGAGCTTGTACTTCTGGGCCGACATGGCGGCTTCCCAGACCTGGCCTTCGTCCAGTTCGCCGTCGCCGATCATGACGAACGTGCGGGAGTCGAAGCCGTCCAGGCGGGTGGCCAGCGCGTGGCCGACGCCGATCGACAGCCCCTGGCCCAGCGAGCCTGTGGACGCCTCGATGCCGGGCAACCGGCGGACGTTGGGGTGCCCTTCGAGCGGGCTGCCCAGCTTGCGGAGCGTGACGAGCTGTTCGCGCGGGAAGTAGCCGGCCTCGGCCAGCACCGCGTAGAGCAGCGGGGCGGCATGTCCCTTGCTGAGAATGAAGCGGTCGCGCTGGGGCCAGGTCGGGTTCTTCGGGTCGAAGCGCAGGTAGCCGCCGAAGTACAGGGCGACCAGCACCTCGACGCCCGACAGCGAGCTGGTCGGGTGGCCGGAGCCCGCCGCCGTCGTGCTTTCGATGATGTCTTTGCGAATCGTCTTGGCCCGGGCCTTCAGCTGCGCCAGGTCGGTGGTGCCTTGGAATACCGCCACGGTTCGGTCTCCGGATCGGTTTGCGGCTTTGAAAAGTCCAGTTTCAGCGAAGGTAAAGATATGCGGAAGCGCGGACGGGGAAAATGAAAAACGCGAAAAGAAAAGCCCACGGCGAGCCGTGGGCTATGTGTCCGAAGTTCGTAGTTCCGCCT
>JAEUIF010000669.1 GCA_016795185.1 Planctomycetia bacterium
CTGCGACTTCTTGCGGCTGGCCAGGTTCCGGTGAATGACGTCGCGGGAAGCCGCCTTGTCGAGTTTCTTCACGGCCAGCCGAAATTCCTTGTCCAGCTGTTCGACGGTGCCCGTGGCCAACGTGGCATCGAACTTCTTGAGTTGGGTCTTCACGGACTTGACGACCGCCCGGTTAGTCAGGCGTCGCTTGGCCGATTTTCGCAGGTTCTTCCTGGCGCTCTTCGTGTGAGGCATGGGTCTCGTCCACCGCCGTCGGGAATCGTGGTCAAACGGAAAGAGGGTAGTATAGCAGAAGGAGGCGAGAGGAAAAGGGAAAGCCGCGAGGAGTTCTGCCATGAAGACCGTCGTCCTCGGCTCGGCGGGGCAACTGGGCCGCGATCTGTGCCCGCGGCTCTCCGGTGAAGTAGTAGCGCTCACACGGGCCGACACCGACCTCGCACGACCTGACGGCATCCGGCCGGTGCTCGAAAAGCTGCGGCCCGACGTGGTGGTCAACTGTGCCGCCTACAACTTCGTCGACAAGGCCGAGACCGAACCGGAAGCCGCCTTCGCCACGAACGCCTGGGGCGTGCGAGCGCTGGCCCTCGCCTGCCGCGACCTCGGTTGCACGCTGGCCCACTTCAGTACCGACTACGTCTTTGGCCTCGACGAAAGCCGACAGAAACCGTTCACCGAGACCGCCGCGCCCGGGCCAGTCAGCGTCTATGGCCTGAGCAAACTGGCGGGCGAATACCTGGTGCGTACACTGTGTCCGCGGCACTTCGTCATCCGCACCTGCGGGCTGTACGGCGTCTGGGGTTCGGGCGGCAAGGGCGGCAACTTTGTCGAAACCATGCTGCGCGTGGCGGGGCAAGGCAAGCCGTTGCGGGTAGTCGCCGACCAGCACTGCACCCCGACCTACACCGCCGACCTAGCCGTCGCGACTGCCGCCCTGCTCACCACCGACCGCCACGGACTCTACCACCTGACCAGCGCCGGCGCTTGCACCTGGCACGACTTCGCCGCCGCCATCTTTGAACTGGCCGGCGTGCAGGCCGACCTGTCCGCGATCACGTCGCAACAGTTCGGCGCGCCGGCACGGCGGCCGGGTTACAGCGTGCTCGATATCGGCAAGTATGCCGCCCTCGGCTTGCCGCCCTTGCGTTCGTGGCGCGAGGCGCTCAGCGCTTATCTGGAAGAGCGGAAAAAGTAACGCCGTTCAGTACGGCCATGACTCGATGCGGATTATGAAGCGGAACATGCTCTTTTTATGGGGCGTCGGAACGGCCATTTTCCTTGGCGGTTCATTCTTGCTCCTTCGCGAAGGCGGCTTGCTTCACTGTCTGATCTGGAACTGCTACGAGTCAAAGCCAGCAAGCTATTGGATCGAAGCCGTCCAGGACAAGGATCCAAAGGTCGCGCGGAAGGCGATCAACGCATTACAGGTGTTGGCCCCGCGTTCCCCGGAAGCCGTCAGGCTGCTGCTGGCCATGATCAAGGCGGACCCGACCCCGAACGTTTTGCAGAACACGCCAACCGGTGAGCCATCCCCTGAATTGGCCGCGATAGCGCTCGCGTCGATCCTCCGGGCATTGGGTCCGGATGCCAGGGAATTTATTCCGGCCCTGACGGAACTACTTCAAGACCCTGGGGTGTTCCACCGAATCCGCGCGTGCCGATTGCTGGGGGCAATGGGCGCAAACGCCCAGGAAGCCGTGCCTGCGCTAATTCAGGCATTGTCGGATGAGTTTCCTGCGGTCCGTGACGAGGCCGCAATGGCCCTGAAACAGATTGACCCCCAACGACGAGCGAAGCAGAATTAAGAAAATTGATGGGCGACACGCGCACCCGCCTCGGGTAAAGAACGTTTAGCTGACGCTCCTAACAGAATCTTCGGCAGCGAACTCAACGATGCGGTTTCGGAAACCTTTTGCGGACTGAGTCCCTCCAAGATATAGTCTCGCCAGGTCGTTGAGACGCATTCCCACCGCCGCGCCGGCCCGCCTGTATTGATTGAACTTCCGCGCCTCCACCGGACGATGGCTATTCCGGAATTGCTGATTGACTTGCCCTGGTCGTTTGCTACATTAAATTGAGACTAAGTCTCAATTAACACCCGCCGGGATCATCCCGTGAACCTTGCCGACATCCCGATGCTGCCGTTGGAGTTGCTGCAAGCCGGTGAAGCGGCGGACGTGGCCGAGGTTCACGGCGAGCCCGCCTGGATTGGCCGCATGGCGGAACTAGGTTTGCGCCCGGGCAGCCGGGTGCAGGTGTTGCAACCGGGCAGCCCATGCATGCTGCAAGTCAATGGCACCCGGCTTTGTCTGCGCGGCGAGCAGGCCATGCAGATTCTGGTCCGCCCGGTGCCCGTGGCCGCGCCCGCCATGCGGCTCGCGGTGGAGCCCTGCCGATGAGCGCCTCCCTGGATCAGTTGAAGGTCGGCCAGCGCGCACGCATTCAGACCATGTCGGGCGACCCTGCCATCCTGCAACGCTTGATGGAAATGGGTTTGCTCGAAGGCGAGGTCGTCGAGGTCATCGGCTTCGCGCCGCTGGGCGATCCCATCGAAATCCGCCTACGCGACTATCGACTCAGTCTTCGCCGTCGAGAGGCGGCCAGCATCGCCGTGGCCCTGGTTTGAGCGCTCGCCCTGGGCCCGCGGCTAAACCGAAACACACCCCATGATCGCTACTCGCACCACCACCGTGGCCCTGGTCGGCAATCCGAACACGGGCAAGACGACGCTGTTCAATGCCCTGTCGGGCCTCCGGCAGCGCGTCGGCAACTATCCCGGCGTTACGGTCGAAACCAAGAAAGGCCGGATGACCTGGAAGGACCAGGGCTTCGACCTGATCGACCTGCCGGGCACCTATAGCCTGGCGCCGCGCAGCCCCGATGAAATGGTGGCGGTGGACCTCATTCTCGGCCACCAGGCCGGCGAGCCGCGCCCGGATGTGCTCGTCTCCATCGTCGATGCCGCCAACCTCGAACGCAATCTTTACCTGACCACGCAGGCCCTGGAAATGGGCATCCCGGTCGTGGTGGCGCTCAACATGATCGACGTGGCCCAGGCCCAGGGCATCCTCGTCGATGCCGACAAGCTGGGCAAGCAACTCGGCGTGACCGTGGTGCCGATCCAGGCCAACAAGCGCCGCGGCCTGGACGAACTCAAGCAGGCAGTCGCTGCATGTGCGGGTCGGGCCGCGCCCAACGGCGCTGTCGCGCCTGCGTTTCCCGACGCCTTCGAGCAGGAGGTCTCCGCCCTCCAGAAATCGCTGGGCGAAGAGGTAGAGCCCTTTGTTGCCCGCCGGCTCTTGCTCGACGTGGGCGGTTACATCGAAACCAAGCTAGAGGCCAAACACCCGGACCTGAAGCAACGCGTCGAGGATGCCCGCCAGCGGTTGCAGCAGGCCGGCGCGGGCGTGCCTGGCGTCGAGGCGCGCGTCCGCTACGGCTGGATTCGCCAGAATACGGCCGGCTGCATCCAGCGGCCTGCACAGCGGGTCGTCACCTGGACCGACCGCATCGACCGCGTGCTGACGCATCGGGTGTTCGGCACCATCATCTTCCTGGCCCTGATGCTGCTGGTCTTCTGGTCGATCTTCAAGTGGGCCACGCCGGCGATGGACCTCATCAACGAGGCCAAGGACGCGCTCGGCGGCTGGATCAACGACGCGTTGCCGGCCGGGCCGCTGACCAGTCTGCTGGCCGACGGCGTCGTCAAGGGCGTCGGCGGGGTGGTCGTCTTCTTGCCGCAGATTCTCATTCTCTTCGGCTTCATTGCGGTGCTGGAAGACTGCGGCTACATGGCCCGCGCCGCCTTCTTGATGGACCGCCTGATGGCACGCTGCGGGCTGAGCGGCAAGTCGTTCATCCCGATGCTGTCGAGCATGGCCTGTGCGATTCCCGGTATCATGGCCGCGCGCGTGATCGAGAACCAGCGCGACCGCTTCACGACCATCCTCGTCGCGCCGCTGATGAGTTGCTCCGCCCGGCTGCCGGTTTACTTGCTGCTGATCGCCGCTTTCCTGCCGGCCTCGGTCTACGGCGAGTGGACGCCGGTGCTGACCATGTTCGCCATGTACCTGATCGGCCTGATCGTCGCGCCGCTGATCGCCCTGCTGCTGAAGCGGACGCTGCTGCGCGGCGAGACGCCGGTCTTCGTCATGGAAATGCCGCTCTACAAACGCCCGTCCCTCCGTACCGTGCTGCGGCGCATGTTCGACGCCGGCTGGGCCTTTGTCTACCGCGCCGGCACGCTGATCCTGGCCAGCATGATCGTCGTCTGGGCGCTGCTCTATTTCCCCAACACGGATGCCAACGGTGTGAAGTACGACGACCGCATCGCCGCGCTGAATGAACCACACGAGGAGGCGCGCAAGGAACTCAAGGCGCTGAAAGTGAGCATCGCCAAGGAAAGCGAGGAATTAGAGAAGCTGAATACGGCGGCGCAACATGCGGGCGAGGCTGGCTTACCCGCCGCGGATGAAGCGCGGCGCGAGGAACTGGAAGCGGCCGTGAAGCCCGTGGAAGAGAAGATGGAGCCATTGCAAGCTCGGCTGAAGCCCATCGATGAGGCGATCAACAAGATCAAGGGTGAATGGAAGGCCAACAGCCTGCTGGGCCAGCTGGGCCACATCATCGAGCCAGTGGTCGCTCCGCTGGGCTGGGACTGGCGCATCGGCACTGCGGCGCTGGCCAGCTTCCCGGCTCGCGAGGTCATCGTCGGTACGCTCGGCATCATCTACGATCTGGGCGAGGAAGCCGAGGAGTCCGATCTCGCGACGGCGTTGCAGGAAGCAAAGTGGGAAAGCGGTCCGAAAGCCGGCCAGCCGGTCTTCAGCATTCCGGTGGCGCTGTCGATCATGGTCTTCTTCGCCCTGTGTGCCCAGTGCGCTTCGACCCTGGCCGTCATCAAGCGCGAAACGCGCAGCTGGGGCTGGGCGGCGTTCACGTTCGGCTACATGACCGCGCTGGCCTATATCGGCGCGCTGCTGGTCTACCAGATCGGCAGCCGCATCGTTTGACCGCTCGCGGCTTCGCACCCTGCGCCGCTTGCGGTTTAGCAGGCCCTTACCATGAACTGGCAACTCTTCATCGTCCTGGTCCTGGTCGCCCTCGCCGCCACTTATCTGCTGCGCCAGCATTGGCGCACCTGGTCCGGAACCAAGTCCGGCGGCTGCGGGGGCGGTTGCAGTTGCCCCTCGAAAGCCGATACTGCCAACGACGCCCAGTCAACCCCGCTGATTCCGGTCGAGCAACTCACTGTGCGCCGCCGGAACACCAGTTCACCATAGCGCGATTTATTCGACGAAATTTCCCGACTTTTTCCTTGACCCCGGTGGTTAACTCGTTACTATCTAACCTATCTGATTATTCAGATGGCCTCTTCTCTGTTCCGGCCCCGTTGATGTACCTGCTTGCAGGAATGTCAGCGGGGTTTTTTCTTGCGCATCATGTCTCACGACGCGAACGCTTGCGCACCAACACCATACCCAGCATGGCCAGCACCAAAGCGTAGCACGCCAGGCAATCCGGCAAGGATTGCTGCACATACTCGATGTGCGGCGGCCGCACAACGGGCTGCTGGTCCTGTGCGGTTGCGAAAAACACCTCGTCTGTCCCCGGTCGGGGTGACGACCAATCCTCGAATTCCGTCAACCACCAGGATTTTGCGGCAGCATCGCCGGGCAGCTTCAATTGCGACTGCACTTTTTGCTGGTCGGTGGTGGTGAGTGCGTTCGCCCAGACGACCTTACCGGGCCAGGGGCCGCTCGACTCGCCCAGCGCGCCGGTCATCTTCGCCTCGCCGAGGAAAAACACCCGCAGCAAGCGCGCCGGGCCCGCTTCCTCCGCCTTTTGTTCCGGCTCGCGGTAGGGGAAGAAGGGCTTCTCGGTCTGGAACGTCATACGCACCGCCGAGCTGCCGACGCGCACTTCTTCGGGCGCATCCTTGGCGATCTTGAACGCGGTGAATTTCCAGCCCGCCTTGATGTAGTGTGCGGTCCAGTCCTTCAGATTCGGCGCGTAGTCGTAGCCGTGTGTCTTGAGCCAGGTTGCCAGCGCGTCAGCCTCGTCTGCTTCGAGAATGGCCGCGTCGTAGCCGGCCACGCGCTTGACTTCCAGCACGCGCACCAGGTCCGCCTTGCTGCGGGGAGCGGTGTCGCCGCAGCCGCAGCTGAAGTTCGTCGGCCTGGGCTGTTTGACGACCGCCGGCTTGGTAATGTCCGCCA
>JAEUIF010001356.1 GCA_016795185.1 Planctomycetia bacterium
CTATCCCGGCCATCCTTGGAACAGAGGCCCGCGCGAGGGTACGAGTCATGGTCGCCACCCAGCTGGGGCAGCGAGTCGGTCTCGACGACGTTGCCCGCGAGCTGTTCGACATTCTGACTCACCTGGGGCTGACCGCGCCGCCCCTGCGCCGCCGCCCCGGCGACCTCAAGGAGATCGAGTTCCACACGCTCTCCATCCTGCAACGGCGCGGCACCATGATCGTCGGCGACATCCAGCGCTTGCTGGGCGTGTTGCCCGCGCAGATGTCGCGTATCATCCGTTCGCTGGAAGACCGGGAACGGCCGCTCATCGCCTGCCATATCAACCCGCGCGACAAGCGTAAGGTCAACGTGCAGCTGACGCCGACGGGTGAGAAGTCCTTGCGGGACTACCAGGCGGCGCGCATCACGCGCATCGCCGCCGTGCTGCGCGACATGCCCGAAGAAGTCCACGACGACCTCAATCAGTTACTGGACAAGCTGCGCGTCCGTTTGGAACGACCCGTCGCCAATCGTTAGCCGATTTCCGCTAGATCGAGCGTCTTGCCGTAGCGTTCCAGCACCGCGCGCCGCAACAACGCATGGTCCGGATGCCGCAAGCCCGCATCGGCCAGCACCAGGGCGAAGGCATCCTCCCGCGCCTGGCGCAGGACTTCGCGGTCGGCGAGCAGGTCGGCCACGTGCAAGTCGCCCAGACCGTGTTGCCGCGTGCCGAAGAACTCGCCCAGGCCACGCAAGCGGGCGTCGTGCTCCGCGAGTTCAAAGCCATCCGTGGTGCGGGTGACGATCCGCAGGCGCTCGCGCGCTTCGTCGGTCGTCGGGTCGGCGAGCAGCCAGCACTGACCGGGGACCGTGCCCCGACTGACCCGCCCGCGCAACTGGTGCAGCTGCGACAGCCCGAAGCGGTCGGCATGCTCAACGAGCAGCAGCGTGGCGTTCGCTACATCGACGCCGACTTCGATGACCACCGTGCTGACCAGCAGTTGAATTTCGCCCCAGCGGAAACGCTGCATGATCTCGGCCTTGGTCGCCTCGTCCTGGCGGCCGTGAAGCAATCCCAGACGGAACTCGCGGAACGCGCCGTCCTGTAGTTCCTGATACGTTTGCTCGGCCGCTTTCAGGTCGAGTGTCGCGGATTCCTCAACCAGCGGGCAGACGACATACCCTTGTCGGCCTTCCCGCAGCGCGCTCCGCAGCGTCTCGTAAATGGGTTCTCGTTGGCTAGGACGCTGCCAGCGCGTCGTCACCGGCCGGCGGCCCGGCGGTAGCTCCCGAATCGTGGAAACGTCCAGGTCGCCGAACACGGTCAGCGCCACGGTGCGCGGAATCGGCGTCGCCGTCATCACCAGGTAGTGCGGATCGACGCCGAGCTTGCGGACCCGCGCTCGCTGGTCGACGCCGAACTTGTGCTGCTCGTCAATGACGGCCAGCCCCAGTTTCGCGAACTGCACATCGTCCTGCACCAGCGCCTGCGTGCCGACCACCAGATCGACCTCGCCCGCCGCGATGGCCTGCAAAGCGTCGCGCCGCGCGCGGGCCGGGAGGCCGCCCGTGAGCAGGAGCCGGCGCACGCGGCTTTGTGCCAGGTAGGCGTCGAGGGTGCGCATGTGCTGGCGGGCGAGCACCTCGGTCGGGGCCATGAGGATCGCCTGATGCTGATTGGCCACGGCGGCGAGCATGGCATAGATGGCCACCGCGGTCTTGCCCGCGCCGACGTCGGCTTGCAACAAGCGTTGCATCGGCCGGTCGCTGGCCAGGTCGCGACAGATTTCGCCAATGGCCTGATCCTGGTCGCAGGTCAAGCGAAAGGGAAACAGCCGGCGAATGCGCTGGTCGATCTGCGTCGTCACCGGCAACCGCGGCGCGCGCTGCCGGTCGCGCAGGTCGCGCCGGCGCAGCCCCAGCGCGAGTTGCAGCAGCAGGAATTCCTCGTACACGAAGCGCCGACGGGCCAACCGCCCTTGATCCAGACTGGCCGGTGCATGGATGTCGCGGACAGCCTGGGCAGCGACGGGCAGGCCGCGCCGCAAGCGTAGGTCAGGCGGCAGCACCTCGGGCAAGTAGCCGGCAAAGCGGTCCAGTGCCGTCTGGATGAGCCGCCGCAGCACGTCCGAGCGGAGATCCTCCGTAAGCGCGTAAATCGGCACGATGCCAGGTGCTTGTTCGCCCGTCGTTTCGACTAACGGTTGCACGCGCGGGTTGGGCATTTCCCAGTGGTCCTGCCGCCACTTGGGTTTGCCGCTGAAGGCCAACCGTTGACCATAGCGAAAGCGGCGCGTGATGAACGGTTGATTGAACCAGACGCCCGCCAGCGAATGCGTGCCGTCGTCGCTGATGACGACTTGCACAATGGTCCGGCCATCCGCCAGCCGCCGGCCGTCCATCTCGACGACCTCGCCCTGCACGGTCTGCAAGCGGTCTTCTTCCAGTTTGGTAATGGGCCGCACATCGGTGAGGTCGTCGTAGCCGCGCGGGAAATGGCCGAGCAGGTCGGCGACGCTCTCGATGTGCAGGCGTTGCAGCTGCTCGCGGCGATCCGAGCCGACGCCGCGCAGCACTTCCACGGACTGCTGCAAGGCCGGACTGAGGAGCGAGAAGGACATGGCAGTGATGCCGACAAAGATGCTATTTCCCCGCGGCCGGTTGCCCATCCGCGAGCGGCAGCGCGCCGGGTTCGGGGACGCCGAAATCCTCGTGACGCGCCGGCAATGCGTGTTCGCGGACATCGGCCTGGATGCGTTCGCCCGCGAGGTCGAACTCGACACGCGGCTCGTGGCTCAGATGGATGGGCAGCCGCACCGTGAAGGTGCTGCCGCGACCCAGTTCGCTTTTCAACGTCACCGCGCCCCCGAGCAGCTTGCACAATTCCTGCACGATCGACAGACCTAGGCCCGTGCCGGCATGGGCGCGGGTCATCGGATTGGCTGCTTGTCGAAACCGCTCGAAGACCAGTTCCTGGTCCTCGGGCGCGATGCCGACACCCGTGTCGTTCACGGTCAGCACGACCTGCGGGCCATCGGCTTCGGCCTTGAGCAGCACGCGCCCTCCCTCGGGCGTAAACTTGATCGCATTCGACAGCAGGTTCGACAGGATTTGCCGCAGTTTGCCGGCGTCCTGGCGCAGCAGCGGCACGCCCGGCTCGACCTGGGTGCGCAGATCGATGTTCTTCTTTTGCGCCACCGGCCGGAACATGTTGACCTGTTCCTCGCATAGTTCGCCGGCCGCGACCTCTTCGAGATGCACTTCAAGCTTGCCCGCTTCGATCTTGGCCAGGTCGAGAATGTCGTTGATGAGGTTGAGCAACCGCTGGCCGCTTGACTGGATGTTGCCCACCCAGCGGTTCTGCTTGTCGTTCATGCCCTGGCTGGACAGCAGCACTTCGCTGAAGCCGAGGATGCTGTTGAGCGGCGTGCGCAGCTCGTGGCTCATGGTCGCCAGGAAGTCGCTCTTCAGGCGGTTCGATTCGTAGAGCGCCAGGTTGGCGCGGGCCAGTTCATCCACCTTGCGATCCAGGTCCGCGTTGACCTTGCGCAGTCGGTCCTGCATCGAGACGAGGTTGCGCAGCATGCGGTTGAAGGCATGCGACAGGTCCTCGAACTCGTCGCCCGTCTGGATTTCGCTGCGGACATTCAGTTCGCCGGCGGCGCTGGCATCGCTGACTTCCTTCAGGTGCTTGACCGGCTTGACGATCACATAGCGGATAATCAGGTAGCTGCCCGTCATGATGAGCAGGGCCGTGACCAGGGCCGTCGAAATCAGCACGGCCCGGTTGAGGTGGACGCCTTCCTCGATGGCCTTGGTCGGAATGCGAATGCGGACCACTGCCATCAGGCTGCCTTCCTTCAACTCACCCAGTTCGCGGGCTTCTTCCTGCGTCCGCAACTGCTGATGGCAGTTCAGGCACGCCGGCGCGGCGCGCACGGCGGCGTAGTAAAAGAAGAAGCGCTTGGGCTCTCCGCCCTGCACCAGACCTTCGCGGCTTTCCTCACCGACCCAGTTCGCCTCGTTCTTGCTGGAGTCCTCGAGAAAATCGCTCAGCACCTGGCGGTCGAAACGATAGTCGGGCTGATTGTCCGACAGCTTGGCCTTGGGCTTGAGAAACTTGTAGTCGTAGTCCCCCAGTCCTTCGGGCCACTGCTTCTCGAACTTTTCCTTGAAGTCGTCGAGGGCCGGACGCCAGTCGTCCGCGCCTAGCTTGTCTGCCGGGATGCGTTTGACGTGCTCCTTGGCCACGAAAAAGCTGACGAGGAGGCGCGCGGTGCTCTGCGTCTGGTTGTAAGTGAGGTGCTCGGTCTGGAAGGCGAACCACCAGAAGCTGGCCGTGATGAGCACGAGCACGCCCGTGCCCAGCAGTAGGCGCGTCTTGCGCTCCAGGCTGGTTTCGCCGAGCAGGTGCTTGAAGGCACGGTACGACATCGTGTTCCGTGGTATGTGGACTACTACCGGCCCCGAACCGCCTTTTTCTGGCATCGGGGACAAAAGTGGGTCGAACGTCCGGCCAGCCGGATGCGTTCGATGGGCGTGTCACAACGCGGGCACGGTTCGCCGGTGCGGCCGTAGGCGCGAAACTCGTTCTGGTATTCGCCCTGCAAGCCTTCGCCGCCGACGTAGCTCTGGATCGACGAGCCGCGCCGCGCGATGGCGCGATTCAGCACGCGGACGATGGATCGCCGCAAGCGGTCGGCTTCATCAGCGCTGGTCTGGCTGCCGCGCTGCGTCGGCGGCAAGCCCGCTTCAAAGAGCGATTCGTCCGCGTAGATGTTGCCCACGCCGGCCACCAGGCGCTGATCGAGCAGCGCTGCCTTGAGACAGCGCCGCGTCGCGGTGAGCCGCCGTCGCCAGTAGGCCGGCTTCAGGTCGAACGGTTCCGGCCCGAGCTTGCCGGGATCGAGCAGCGCTTCGAGCGCGGCCTGATCCTCGACGACCACAACCAGACCGAAGCGGCGGATGTCGCGGAAGCGCAGCTGGCTCACGCCGTCGTCCAGGTCGAAGATCACATGCGTGTGCTTCTGCACCGGCAGCTCGCGCGCCACGATGGTCAATTGCCCGGACATTCCCAGGTGAAAGACCAGGTAGCGGTCGTCGTCGAGCAGCGCGCAAATCCACTTGCCGCGGCGACGAATTTCCTTCACTTGCCGGCCCAGCAGGAGCTGGTTCCAGGCGGGGAGCCAGCGCTGACGGAGACGATGCCGGCTGACGCGCAAGGAAGCGATGCGGCTGCCGACCAGGTGCGGTCGGAGATCGCGGACCACGGTTTCGACTTCAGGCAATTCCGGCATGGGGAGGATTATAAACCACTCGCGGCCCGCGCACCATCGCGGTTGTCCGGAGCTTGACGGATCGGGGAAAATCAGCACACTGAAAGTAGCCCACCCGCGACCCGTTTGCGAAGCCGCCAGAGGCTTTGGAGCTAGAGGAGCATCCATGACGGCAGCCGTGACCACCGTTCCCGACGCGCGGGGCCGCTTCGGCCCTTACGGCGGCCGGTTCGTGCCCGAAACGCTGATGCACGCCCTCGATCAGCTCACGCTGGCGTACGCCGCCGCGCAGGAAGCCCCCGAGTTTCAAAAGCAACTCGACTATTATCTGCGCCAGTACGTCGGTCGGCCGACGCCCCTGTACTTCGCGGAACGACTGACCGCGCACGCCGGCGGCGCGCGCATCTTCCTCAAGCGCGAAGACCTGAACCACACCGGCGCGCACAAGATCAATAACTGCATCGGGCAGGCGTTGCTCGCCAAGCGCATGGGCAAGCCGCGCGTGATCGCCGAGACCGGAGCCGGGCAGCACGGCGTCGCAACTGCGACCGCCGCGGCGCTCTTTGGCTTTTCCTGCCAGGTTTACATGGGCGAAGAAGACGTGCGCCGGCAGAAACTGAACGTCTTCAAGATGCGGCAACTCGGCACCGAAGTGGTCTCGGTGAAGAGCGGCAGCCGGACGTTGCGCGATGCCATCAACGAGGCGATGCGCGACTGGATGGCGACCGTCGAGCATACGCACTACATCATCGGCAGCGTGGTCGGACCGCACCCCTTCCCGATGATGGTCCGCGACTTCCAGTCCGTGATCGGCCGCGAAGCGCGACAACAGTGCCTCGACCAGACCGGCCGGCTGCCCGACGTGGTGCTGGCCTGCGTGGGCGGCGGCAGTAATTCAGCCGGTGCGTTCTATCCGTTCGTCGGTGATGCCTCCGTCGAACTGGTCGGCGTCGAGGCGGGCGGCCGGGGACCGCAACCGGGACAGCACGCTTCGACTCTCAGCCACGGTCAGCCGGGCGTGCTGCACGGCAGCTACAGCTATGTGTTGCAAGACGCCGACGGCCAGACTGCCGACGTGCATTCGATCTCGGCGGGCCTGGATTATCCCGGCGTCGGCCCCGAGCACAGCCACTGGAAGGACAGCGGGCGAGTGCGCTACACGCACGTCGGCGACGCCGAGGCCCTCGAAGGCTTCAAGCTCTGCTGCAAGCTGGAGGGCATCATTCCAGCGCTCGAAACCTCCCATGCAGTGGTGGAAGCCCTGCGCATCGCGGGCAAGCGGGCGAAGCAGGACGTAGTGGTCGTGTGCTTCTCGGGGCGTGGCGACAAGGATTGCTTCGAGGCGGCGCGGTTGCTGGGCGAGGAGATTGGCGAGTAGTGGCCCTTTGGAGCCGCGCGGAGACCTGACCGATGGCAGCCCCAGCGCCGCGCGTCATCGTACTGGCGGGGCCGAATGGCGCTGGGAAGAGCACGTCCGCCCGCACGATCCTGGCGGAAACCCTGTCCGTGATGACATTTGTCAACGCGGATGTGATCGCTCAAGGACTGTCCGGCTTTGCCGCCGAAACCACGGCAATGGAAGCCGGCCGCATCATGTTGCGGCGGCTCAACCAACTGGCGGCCGAACGCGGCGACTTCGCCTTTGAAACCACCCTGGCGGGCCGGGCCTATGCACCCTGGTTGCAATCCTTGAAGGCGACAGGCTACCGCGTCGGACTGATTTACTTCTGGTTGGAATCGCCTGAACTGGCCGTAGCTCGGGTCGCCCAGCGGGTACGGGAAGGTGGCCACTCCATCCCTGAAACAGTGATTCGTCAACGCTTCCAGCGCAGCGTGGACAACCTATTTCGACTGTATCGACCGCTGGCTACGTTCTGGCAAGTCTATGATAATAGCTGGGAAAACCATCCTCGATTGATCGCCTGCGGCGATTACGTTGAACGGGAAGTAGTGCTGGAACAACAATCCTGGAATGCGCTTCGGAGCTATGTCGGTTCATGAATCTACAGGCCACGACCGATGAGTTGCTGCTTGCGGCTGCAAAGATCGAAGCCGCCGTGCAGCGTGCCGTGCGCGCGGCGGTGCTGGCCCATGCGCGGGCCGGCCATCCGGTCTCCACCTGGCGCGACGGTCAGGTGGTCTGGATTCAGCCGGCGGAAATCCTGGCGAAATTCGCGGAAGAATCAGACAACTCCCGCCCTGGCACGTGATGCACAGGAACCGTCGTCCGGTGCGAAAGGAATGCAAGAATGAAGCGTACCACACTGGCCCTGAGCGGCTTTTGCTGCCTGCTGCTGCTCGCGGCGGACAAGCCCGATAGCGACGCGATTCAGGGCACCTGGATCGTCGCAGCCTGCGAGTTGGAAGCCAAGCTGCTGCCGTTGGCGGCGTTCAAGGAATTGCGGTACGGCTTGCACAAGGACGGCAAGTGGTCCCTCGAAGGTGGGCCGGGCTTTCCCAAATCCAAGGGCGGCGCCTACACCTTGAACCCCAAAGAAAAACTGAAGACGGTCGATCTCGTGCCGCACGACGGTGAATACAAGGGTAAGACCTTTCAGGGCATCTACCAACTCGAAGGCGACGAGATGAAAATGTGCTTCGCCTTCCCCGGCAAGCCTCGGCCGACCACCTTCACGACTCAGGTCGATTCGGGGCACGTCCTGGAGTTCTGGCGGCGGATCAAATAGTTTCCAGTCGATACGACGAACATCGGTCCCGCGAATCCTGGCCGAGTAATCTCATGCCTGCATCCACTTGCACCATTGTCGTCGAGCCGCGCACGGACGGCCGCTTTCGCGCCACCTGCCACCTGCTGCCCGATGCCGAATGCGTCGCGGACACGGAAGCGGAAGCCCGTGCCGCCCTGGAGCGCGCGCTTGAATTTCACCTGCGGCAACGCGCGCTCGCAGACGACAACGGCAACTTGAACCCCATCGACGCGCTCTTTCTGCGGCTGCGGCGCGAAGGACGCAAGGCATTCATGCCGTTCATCGCGGCGGGCGATCCCGACCTTCCCGGAACCACCTTGCTGGTTCGCGAACTGGTCGCGGCGGGTGCCAGCCTGATCGAGATTGGCTTTCCCTACAGCGACCCGATTGCCGACGGGCCTGTGATCCAGGCTTCCTACACGCGGGCGCTGGCCCACAAGTTGAAGCTCGACGACATTTTCGGCTGGGCGGAGAGTGTCCGCGAGCCATTGCAAGGCGTGCCATTGGTGGGCATGGTGTCGTACAGCCTGGTGCATCGGCGCGGCGCAACGGCCTTTCTCGACCGTGCGCGGCAGGTCGGCTTCGCGGGTTTGATCGTGCCGGACCTGCCCATTGATGAAGCCGAGTCGCTCAGCGCCCTGACCGCGGAGCGCGGCTTGAAATTGATTCATCTTGTCACGCCGACCACGCCGCCGGAGCGCGCCGCGCGCATTGCCCGGCTGTCCACGGGCTTTCTCTACTGCGTCAGCATCACCGGCATCACCGGCGAGCGCGACCGCTTGCCCGAACAGGTGCTGGAGCAACTGCAACGGCTGCGCAGCCAGACCGACTTGCCGCTGTGCGTGGGCTTTGGCGTCGGCAAGCCGGAGCACGTCCGCATGCTGCGCGACCACGTGGACGGTGTGATCGTTGGCAGCGCGCTGGTACGTAAGCTCGAACAGGCGGGGAAGAAGCCGATCGAAGGCATTGCGCGCGACGTGGGCGAACTGGCACGCAGTTTGGTGACGGCGCTAAACGTGCCGGTCGAAGTTTAGCCGCGCGCCGAAAGGCGAGCGCT
>JAEUIF010000713.1 GCA_016795185.1 Planctomycetia bacterium
CGCCGGGCCGCCTTGCCCCAGTTGCGTCAGGGCCTGCGCCTGGCAGAGTTGCAGCCAGCCGCGCTGGGCATTGTCCATGCTGAACGTTTCGGCGCGTTTGAACGCCACCAGGGCCGCTTGCGCCTCCTGGCGTTCCAGCCGCCAGTGGCCAATCGCGTTCCAAAGCTGGGATTCGATGCACTGCACCGCCAAGTTCCCGCCCGCCGGCGGCGCGGTCGGCGCGGGCAGGCTCGGATCGAGTTGCGTCAGCGCCTGGCCCAAACTGGCCGACCACTGCGTCTTGACCGGCCGCAAGTAGGAAATCCGCTCCCAGAGCACCGGGTCGCACACCGGACGCGGCTGGGCCAGGAGCGCCGTGGCCAGGTCGGCGGCCTGCTGCCAATCGGCGATGGCCTGCGTCTCGTCGCCGACGCGCCGCTGGGCCTCGCTGCGGAGCAGCAGCAACTGCACGGCCTGGTACGGGTGGGCTTCCTGGCCGGCTTTGAGGGCGGCGGTGAAGACGCGCACCGCGTCCTTGGGCTGCTCGGCCAGCAGCAGGGCCTCGCCTTCGAGTTGTTTCGTGTCGAGCGTCAGCAGTACACCCGGCGCGCCGCGCGGCACGCTGGGCCGGTCGCTCCGCGCTGCCTTCGCCTGGTCCTTGCGCATCTTCTCCAGCATGGTCCGCCGGTCGGCGTCGAAGCGGGCATAGCTGTCGGGCTGGGCGGCGCGGTGCTTCAGCAATCCCGGCCAGCCGTCGGCCGCCGCGCCGCGCCCGGCCTGCTCGTGCTGCACCTGGGCGATGAACTGTAGCGCCCCGCTGCGCGCTTCGTTCGCGCTGGCCTGGCGCAAGCTTTCCAGGGCCACGTCGGGGTAACGCTCCACCCAGGCGCGGGCGGAAGCCATGCGGCCCGCGTTCAGCAGGTCGCCCGTGCGGCGGCCAAACTCCTCGCGGCTCAGCGCGGCATGCTGCACGTCGCCCAGCTGCAAACCCCCGCCGCCCACCTTGACCTGCTTGGCCGGCGTGACCAGTGCGGTCGTCGGTTTGGGCGGCTCCGGCACGGTGTCCAGCGGCAAGCAGCCGGGGGCGAGCAGGAGGCCCAGGACGCGGGCCAGACGCAGATAGCGGTTGCGATGGTTTCGCATGACCGGGTTTCCGGGTGAAGGGATGGTCTTGGATCGCGACGCCGGTGTCACGGTCCCGCCGCTCGCCAGGAAAGGCAGCACCGCGCTCAAAAGTCCTTCGGCAAGAAGGTGTGGACCCGGAAGATGTTCTGCCACTTGTTCTCCGGCGGGCGCGGCCGGAGCACTTCCTGCGGCGTGTAGGCGCCGATGTTGCTGAAGTCGGCGTTGACCGTGTTCGGATGAATGCTGACCGATTCCAGCAGCTGCTTGCTCAGCGACTGGCCTTCCAGCGATGTGCTGATGACGAACGGCCGGATCAGCACCACCAGTTCGCGGCGAAAGCGCGTCGAGGTCTGGCGGCGGAAGAAGAAGCCGGCGATCGGCAGCTTGCCGATCACGGGCACTTCCTCGCGGTTGTCGTTCAAACCTTCTTCGATCAGGCCGCCGATGGCGATGGCCAGGCCGTCCTTGGCCACGAACGTGCCGCTGACCTGCTGCCGGGCCACCGTGTCCACGTTCACCTGCGTGACGATGCCCGCCGAGTTGACCACGGGAATCTGGCCGCCGTTCTCGATGACGCGCGACCGCTCCTGGAGCAGCCGCAAGGTGACGGTGCGGTCGCAATTGATGTTCGGCGTGATGAACAGGCTGGTGCCCACATCCACCAGCGTGGTGATCGGCGTGCCGACTACCGTAGTGGCCGCCGCGTTGCCGTTGGCGATGACCGTCGAGGGCGTGAAGCCCACCGTGATCGGGATCGACTGGCCGATGAAGATACGGCTCGCCTCGCTGTTGGCGATCAGCAGCAAGGGCGACGCCAGTTCGGTCACGCGGTTCTTGGTTTCCAGCAACTGCATGCGGAAGCGGAAGTTGTTGCTGACGATCTGGAACAGGAAGTTGTCGGTCGGCGTCGTGCCGAGCGGGCCGGGGGCCAGCGTGGCGAAGCGCCGCGCCGCCGGCTCCAGGGCGTCGGCGAAGGGCGGCAGGATGTTGCCGCTGGTGAAGCTGCCCGCCGCCAGGATGCCGTCGGTGAACTGGTAATCGAACATCGACTGGAAGTCGTCGCGCAGGTCGATGGACAGCACCTTGACTTCGAGCAGCACCATCGGCGTGGGCACGTCGAGTTCCGCGATCAGCTCGCAGATGTGCTGCATGGTCTGCGGGTCGCCGGTGCGAACCACGACTTGATTGTTGCGCTGGATGACCGAGACGTAGATGGTCGCCGGCCGGCGGCGCAGCAGTTCCAGGATGCGCGTGCGGTCGGAGCCTTCGCGGCCCAGGGCGGCGTCCTCGATGGCCTGCACTTCTTCCGTGGTGAAGCCGGTCAGCCGGTTGGGCTGGCCGCCTTGCTGGGCCTGTTCCACCTCGCGGCGGACGAAACGGTCGTCGCGAATGCTGTCGGAGAACCGGCCGCCGAAACCGCCCCGGCCCCCGCCGCCAAAGCCACCGAAACCGCCCCGGCCCCCGCCGCCAAAGCCGCCCTGACCACCACCGAAACCGCCCTGGCCGCCGCCGAAGCCACCCACACCGCCGCCGAAGCCGCCCAGGCCGCCGCCGAAGCCGCCTTGACCACCACCGAAACCGCCCTGGCCGAAGCCGCCGATGCCGATGCCCAGGGTGCGGGTGTCGATGATGTCGAAGCGGTCCAGCGCGTTGGTCAGGTTCTGGAAGACCAGGTCGTCGGTTTGCTCGCCAAAGCTGAGTTGCACCCGGTCGCCGAACAGGTTCTGGATCGCCTGGGCGGCATCCACCGCGTTCGGATAGAGCAGCGTGAAGACCTTGGTCTGTTCCTCGCGCAGCGAGGTCGGATCGAGCTGGCTTTCCGCGACGGTGTAGATGCGGATGATGCCGCTGCCGTCGTCGCCGCGCGTGATCAGCTTGTGCGTCTGGGTGATGGTGTTGACCGCGTCGAGCGCCGGCACGTCGCGCAGATAGCTGGAAATGATGGTCTTGCCCGCGTCGGCCGACGGCTGGATTTTCAGCCCACTCTGCTGCGAGAGCAGGCGCATGGCTTCATCGAGGGTGACGCCGCGAAAATCGACCAGCGGCAGGACCGGATTGGGCCGCGCGCCGCCGGCGCCGCCGTCGAGCTTGCGCGGCGGGGGCAGATTGGGCGCGTCGCCGCCGGGCGCGGGCGGCGCCTGGCCCGGCGCGGCGCTCGCGAGCAGAAACAGCAGCACGCCGAGCAGACCGGTCTGGAGCTTCCGTGCGGACATGGCAACTTTCCCTTCCCTGGGAACCGCGAAGCCTGTTGGGTGACTGTCGGTGAGCGTTCCCGGAACGCATCCCTGCCGATGAGCCGAACGGCTCACCGCAAGACAATGGTTTCATTCAAGGGACTGACTTCGATGCGCACTTCGTTGACGCCGATCTCGACCACCTTCAGGATCGAACCGCCGCTGGCGATGATCGTATCCTTGCTGACCGTGTAGGTCTTGCCGTCGACCACGATGACGGCGGCGGCGGACTCCGGCCTGGCGACGACGCGGGCCTTCAAGGACACTTCCGGAATGCGCGGCGCGGTCGCGTTCGGCCCCGCTTTCCGGTTCAGCGCCTCGGCCAGCTTGCCGCCGGTCTGCGTCGGGTCGCGGCGTTCGTCCGGCGCGCCCGGTTCGGGCTTGGCCGGCGGTTCCGGCTTGACGGCCGTGGGCGGCGGATTCGGCGCGGGCTTTTCGGTGCCCGGCCGGGCCGGCGCGGGCGGCGGCGTCTTCGGCGCGGGCGATTGGGCCACGGCCAGGCCGCTCA
>JAEUIF010000720.1 GCA_016795185.1 Planctomycetia bacterium
CATCGCCAGCGGCGGCAAGCCGCCCTCGCGCGACAGTGTGTTGTCGGCCAGGCGCACCTGCCAACCCGCATGGATGCCGACGGCTACCAGTTCGTTATCGACGACCCGGTTGCGCACCACGGTGGATTTGCCTGCCTTGCAATCGTCGAAGCCGATGCCGGCCCGTTTGTTGTGATGCACGTGGTTGTCGCAGAGAACGGTCTCGGCGTCGGCGCGCTGGCCGATGCCGGCCTGTTCGTTCTCGTAGCATTCGTTGTGCGCGATGAACGGCTTGGCGCCCAGCTGGCTGCCAATGCCCGCTTCCCGGTTCTTGTAGCAGCGGTTGCCGGTGATCGTGGGTTGCGCGCCGTCCCGACAGCCGATACCGGCCAGAACGTTTTCGTAGCAGCGGTTGTTGTGGATCAGTGGTTCGGCCTGATCGCGGCAGCCGATGCCGGCCATGTCATTGCGGTAGCAGTCATTGCCTTCGATCAACGGAGCGGTGCCGGCCATGCGGCAGCCGATGCCAGCGCGGCGATTGTGGTGACACTGGTTGCCGCGCACCGTCGGCGTGGCCCCTTCGCGGATGCCGATGCCCGCGCGAACGTTCTCATAACATTCGTTGCCGATGATCAATCCCGCCGATTTGCGGTTGCCGATGCCGCCGCGCAGGTTGTGGTAGCAGCGGTTGCCTTCCACCGTCGGCGTCGCGCCGTCGGCGATACCGATGCCGCCGCCCATGTTGCGGCAGGCAATGTTATGCAGCACGCGCGAGGCATTGCGTTTGCCCGCCCCCGCCGTCAGGCCGATGCCGGCGCGGCCGTTGTCGCGCACGATGCAATGCCGGACGACGGCGGTGACGCCAACCACGCTCACGGCCGGGAACTCGTCGCCGGTCCCCACCGCGCCGCGCTCATCGGGCAAGTCCTCGCCCTGGGTGGCGTGATGCTTGTCGTACTCTTTCTGATCGAACAGGCCGACGCGCGTGACCGTGAAACCGTCCAGCGTCGCGCCTTCGGCCAGCACCACGGCGGGTCCCCGCGCGTCGGCCCCGCCGCCGTCGATGATGGTCGCTTCCGCGCGCTGCAAGCCGACTTTCCCCGCGGCATCGTCCCCCGCGCTACGCAGCACGACTCGTTCCCGCAGTCGAACGCTCTCGCGATAGGTGCCGGCCTCGACCAGCACCGTGTCGCCTGGGCGCGCCGCGTCGAGCGCGCCCTGAATGGTCTTGTGGTCCCGCGGCACGCGCAGCGTCTCTGCCGCCGCACGACTCGGTCCGCCAACCAGTGTCAGGAAGATGCACACCGCCAGCCCGCAGCGCCACATGGTCAGGCCCTCGGAGAGTCAGGGGGATGGTCAGGACACCGGCCGATCCCGTGTTGCCAAGCCGGTCGCACCCGCGATCATCTTGTCGAGCAGTCGCGTCAGTTTGAACTGTTCGGCGTCGGATAGACCGGCCATGACCGAGTCGAGTTGCACCTGGTGGACCTGCCAGATGCGTTGCAGCAGGGCTCGGCCCCGGTGGGTCAACTCGACGAATTTCTCGCGCCGGTCCTTCGGGTTGTTTCGCCGACGGACCAAGCCCGCTTGCTCCAACCGGCCGAGCATCACGGTGACGTTCGGGAATGAGACGTAGAGTTCCAGGGCAAGCTGCCGCTGCGTCGGTTGCCGGCCGCGCAATCGGTTGATGATGGTCAGCACCTGAAACTGCGGCGGCGTCAGGCCGAACTGGGCGAAGTACGGCTCCATTTGCCGCTGGACCGCGCCGTAGCCGCGGACGATTGCCACCACGGCGGCGCGCGCGGCGGAGTGCGGGAACTCGTCCTTGAGACCAGCAACCGGCTCGGCGTCTGAGCACGCGGCACGATTCATGGCGGGAAACCCAGAGGCCGGCGAAATCGGCCAGCCAGATAGTTAAACATTAAACTAATTTCAGCGCTGTGTCAAATCGCGGACGACCGTACCTCAAAAAGAGCGCGGGAGCCGTCTCGTTCCTGGATGGCACGAGACGGCTCCCGACGCGGGTAGTCACATCGATGTTGCGTTTGTGCCGGCTTGCCCCGCGCCGCCCGGATGGCAGGCACGAGGTCTTCAGGCAGGTCGGTGCAGGCGCTGGCGGGCGGTTCACTCAGGGCGGCCTTGCTGAGCCGGATGGTCTCGCGGTAATTCTGGAGATAAGCCACGCAATCCGGGCACTCGGCCAGTTGCGCGTCGAACGGGACACGCTGCGCGGCCGAAATGCAAAGAACGGCGCACGGCGCCCTGCTCGTCGATGTCGCCGTCGGTCAGACCTTTGCCGCCCGTGGCGAACGAGCTGCCGCCCACCGCTTGCAGCGAACCGTCGGCCTGGCGGCGCAGCACGACCACCGCGTTGCGCTGTGCGTCGTAGTCGAGGGCATAGACGAGGCGATCTGGCGACATCATCATCGCGTGCTGACCCAGGCGCGCCAGCATGATACGGGTGGTCTGTCCAGACTGCACGTGGACGGTTTCCTCATGGGTCATCGTCTGGCCGTCGCGCATCCACTCCACTTTCAGCGTGTAGGTATACTGCTTGTCGGACGGTAGTGTTGGATTGACGAACGTCCGCAGGGCGCCCATGTGTCGGGTAGGCTGCCCATCGAAGTAGAGGCGGGCGTCGGCGGGCGCTTCGACCACCACCGTGGCCGGTGACTGTGCCAGGGCCACAATCGGACTGATCAGCAAGAGCGCCACGGTCCAGCGAAGCTTGGCGAACATGACAGGTCTTCCTCTTGGGAAACGGGTTCGGAATGCGAATGGGAAACGCTTGTGCCTGCTCTCGTCCGGGGCATGACCTGTCAGTTCGATGCCGCAAAAGCAGCAAGGTTACACGGTCGCGTGGAAATTCTGGCCGCTGCGCGAGACAGGGTTGCCCGCCCGCGGCGGGTCCGTTATAGTCCCAACAAGTCGTGCGCATACAATGCTCCCAGAGCCTGAGAATTCATGAGACCAGTGCGTTCCGCCGTCCTTCGGCGGTGGGACTTTGACGGCAGCCGCGCTCCGTCGTGGTGGCGGCGCTTGACGCCACCGCAGCTCTTCGTGGGCTCATTCGCCCTGCTCATCGGGCTGGGCACCGTCGGGCTGCGGACCTTGCCCGGACTCTATACCGGCGCGCCGCTCGGCTGGCTCGATGCCCTGTTCACCGCCACCAGTGCCGTTTGCGTGACCGGACTGATCGTCGTGGACACGGGCACCTATTTCACACCGCTTGGCCAGGCCTACTTGCTGCTGCTGATCCAGTTGGGGGGCCTGGGCATGCTCACGTTCACCAGCTT
>JAEUIF010001370.1 GCA_016795185.1 Planctomycetia bacterium
AAAGCAACCGCTCGACCTGCTCAACCTGTCATCCTCGCAGCACTTCACCCAGCCGCCGCCGCGCTACAACGAGGCGTCGCTGGTCAAGTCGCTGGAAAAGGAGGGCATCGGCCGACCGAGCACCTATGCGTCGATCATCACCACGATTCAGAAGCGGGGCTACGTCGAGCAGAAGGAACGGCGCTTCTTCGCGACCGAGTTGGGCATGGTGGTGACCGACCTGCTGGTGAAGCATTTTCCCAAGGAAATGGACCTGAAGTTCACCAGCCACATGGAAGAAGAACTGGACCGAGTCGAGACCAAGCAGGTCCAGCGCAACGACGTTCTGAATGAGTTCTACGGCCCGTTCAGCATGGCGCTGAAGGAGGCCGAAGCGACCATGGAGGCCGTCAAGGGCACGGAGACCGGCGAGAAGTGCCCCAAGTGCGAACGGCCGCTGGTGAAGCGCTACAGCAAGAAGAGCGGCAGCAGCTTCCTCGGCTGCTCCGGCTACAGCGAGGGCGCATGTGATTACACCCGGCCCATCGGCGGCGAGGATCGACCCGCGCCGCAGGAAACCGAGCACAAGTGCCCGACCTGCGGCAAGCTGATGATTCAGCGCATGGGTTCGCGCGGGCCGTTCCTGGGGTGCAGCGGCTACCCGGAATGCAAGACGACCATGAACTTCGACGCCGAGGGCAAGCCGGTGCTGGCCGCCCGCCCAACCGAGCACACCTGCGAAAAGTGCGGCTCGTCGATGGTCATTCGCGAGGGCCGTCGTGGGCCGTTCCTGGCCTGCACCGGTTATCCGAAGTGCAAGAATGCCAAGGACGTGGACGCCAATGGCAACCCCATCGCGCCCATCGAAACCGGCGTCGTTTGCGAAAAGTGCAACTCGCCGATGATCGTCCGCAAGGGGCCGCGCGGGCCGTTCCTGGGGTGCAGCGGCTACCCCAAGTGCCGCAGCTACAAGCCGGTACCCGCTGAACTGAAGGAAAAGCTGAAGGAACTGATGCCGGCTCCGGCGAAGAAGGAAATGCCGGCCGTCGAGATTACCCAGACCTGTCCAGAATGCGGCGCGGCAATGAAGCTTCGCCAGGGCCGCAAGGGCTATTTCCTGGGGTGCAGCAAGTACCCCAAGTGCAAAGGGACGCAGGAACCTTCGCCGGAGTTGCTCGAACAGGTCGCGGCCAGTTAGTTGACGACAACCCGCTTGCGGTTTAGCACGTTTCGCGCGCTGAACCGCAAGCGGTCAGTTTTTCAGGGTGAGGTTCCGTTCGAGAAACCCCAGAATCTGATCCCGATAACGTTCGCCACCCACCGCACACACATCGCGATGTCCAGCATCGGGTATGAACACCAGTTCGCGCGGCCCGCCATAGCGATCAAAGAGCCGCTGGGTATCGGCTGGTGACGCATGCGCATCCGCCGTGCCCGTCAAGAACAACACTGGCGCGGGCAGCAAAGCCGACACGTAGTTCACCGGGGCCAGGTCATCGAGACACAGTCCTAGTCGCCGTTCCGTGGCGCGGACCACACCGTCTCCCAGTTGCTGAAACCACGCCGGAAAGTCAGCGCCGATCCGCGTGCGAAACGCGCGCGCGATATCGAGATAGACGCTCTCCAGGATCACGGCGTCCACCCTGGGCAGCCGGCTGGCCGCGTAACAAACGGCCGCGCCGCCCATGGACAGACCCAACACCGCCTTCGGTGCGTGCGGCCAGCAACGTTCGACCAGACCCAGCACTGCCAGCACATCCCGACTCTCGAAGTAACCGAAGCTGCTGCGCTTGCCAGTGCTTTCGCCGTGGGCGCGATGGTCGAAGGCCACGCAGCGATAGCCAGCGCCGGTGAGAAACAGGGTTCGTTCGAGAGTCTGCGCTCGATTATGGCGCAATCCGTGGAAGAGGACGACCGTGCCGCGCGGTCGATCGGGCGTCACCACCCAGCCATGTAGACGGAAGCCATCTTCCGTGCGGCATTCGAGCGGCTGCCAGCACAGGCCATGATCGCCAGGAGTGCGTTCGGGGGCACCCGGAGTGGGACGGGTAAGCCAGCGGGACACGGTCCAGGCGGCGGCCCAGTAGCCGACGCTCGACGCCAGCGCCACGCGCGTCAGCCAGGCGGGCAGCCAGATCGGTTCGGTCTTGGTGTCGGCCATGATGCTGCTCTCGGCCGGTCGGCGGGCGCAGGATCTCCGGCAGAGATGTCATCGGCAGCAACGGTACGATTCTTGCCCAAAAGTGAAATGGCTCAAGAGCGGCGCGTCCTTTAGCGGGCATACCAGGCGATCAGTCTCTCCAGTTCGCCGCGCGCCAGGAGGGTTTGCAACACGAAGCGACGGAACCGGCCGTCAAGTTGCGGATGGTAGCCGAAGTTGTGGTCCACGATGCGCACCGCCCGGCTGACCGCTTCCGCGCGGGGCAGTTCGGCCAGCGCGCGGACCAGCCAGAGGATCGCGGGCAAGGTCAACGCGAGCGATGCCAACCCGCTCCAGAGCGGTAGGCCAAAGTTCGCGGCCCCGCAGAATTGCAAGGATTCGAGCTTCGCAAGGTAGTAGCGTTCCAGAATGGCTTCCGCCTCGGCCGGCAGCGGGCCGAGCGGCGTTTCGAGTTGCTCGAAGGTGCAGGCCGGCAACGCAGCATGCAACGCAGGGACCATTCCCGTGCCACGGGCAAAACGCCAGGCCGCACGCAGCAACCCCACCCGGCTGCGCGTGGCGGAGCCTTGTTCCGGTCCGACCTCCTTGCGGATCAGCACGGCCAACGTTTGCCGAAAGAGCACACGACCAATCCACGACGGGGCCGGTACCGCGCCAGGGTCTTCGGGGACTTCCGCGTCGAGGTCGCCGCCGACCAGTGCGAGAAACTCCTGCAACCGTTTGCCCTGCACCTGCTCGAACTTCGCTTGCCGACAGAGCGAAGCCAGCGCCAGGCACGTTCGCCAGCGACGTTCGAGTGGTTCGCCACGACTGCGCAGAATAACGAGCAACGCGTCCACAAAGCGCAGAAAGTCTGGCCAGGCAACCGTTTGGCCAAGTTGCAACGGCGGCGGTTCTGGCATGTCGGTCGTGGGCTGCATCCGTTCGAGCAGTCGGGCGAACTCGCGTACCTCATCCGCGTGATCAGTCACTGGTCGGCCCTGGTCCTGCGCGGCGGCGGGGCAGGAAAAGCGCAGGCCGACACGCCAGTCGTTGCCGCCCGGCGCAAGCACAAACGGATACATACGACAGGCGAACGGCTTGGCTTCCGAACCGAAGCGCTCGTGAATCCGGCAACGGCCCTGTGGTCCGAGAAAGACGCAAGCGCCGTCGGCACGCTGCTGCAAACGGAAGCGCGGCTGCCAGGTCGGCCCTTCGCGCACCACCAACGCCAAACCGGCGAGGTCCGCTTCCGCGCTCCAGTCGAGCGCGACGAGGCATTGGCGTTCATCGTCGCTCACGTAGACGCGATATTCCCGGCAGCAGTGCGTGCAACTCTGGCAATCCCAGTGTTGCAAGACCGTCAGGGAACGGACGGGCCGGGACATGGTGTGAGACTCCAGGCAGGCCGCGCGAGTCGGAAAGTCTATCATAGCGGACGGAGAAGGTGAAACAGCCTCATCGGAGAGCCAGCGCTTGCCAGCCGTGCTGTCCATCGTGATTCCCAGCCACTGCCGGGTGGACCTCCTGCGCCGCTGCCTGGACTCTGTGGAAAAACACGCGCCGGGCGGCACGCAAGTCATCGTCGTGGACGATGGCTCGCGCGCGGGCAGCGTCAGCCGAGCAGCGAGCGTTTTCGACGTTCAGGTCGTGCGCATGCCCCGACAGCGCGGCTTCTGTGTCGCGGCCAATACCGGCTTGCAGGTGGCGACTGCGCCGGTCGTCGAATTGCTGAACGACGACACCGAGGTAACCGATGGTTGGGCGACCGCCGCCCTGGAGCACTTCCGCGACAAGCGCATTGCCGCAGTGGCTCCGCTCGTCTTGAATCCGCCTCGGCCGGGCGAGACCATGCCGCGCATCGACAGTGCGGGCGACCGCTACTTCATCGGCGGGGTGGCGGGGAAGCGCGGCCACGGCGAGGCGCTGTGCGCGGCTTACCTATCGCCGTGCCCGGTGTTCGGGGCCAGCGCTTCGAGCGCGTTTTATCGGCGCGAAGCGGTGCTGCGTGTGGGTTGTTTCCCGGAACGCTTCGGCGCGTACTTCGAGGACGTTGACCTGGCGTTTCGCTTACAGCGGGTGGGCTACCGGGCGCACTTCGAGCCGTGTTCGCGCGTGTTGCACCACGGTTCCGCATCCTATGGCCGCCCGCGCCGCCGACTGCTGGAAACGCAATCGCGCAACGAAGAACTGGTCTGGTGGCGGAACCTGCCGGCTGGTGAGTTATGGCGAGCCATGCCGTTGCACCTGCTGGTGCTGGCCGCCAAGGGCTGGCGGCGCTGGCAGGAAGGCAACGTCGTGCCGTTTGCGTGTGGTCGATTGCGGGTGATGGGTGAACTGCGCAGCCTGATGCGCCATCGGCGTCGGTTGAGCGAATGGGGGCCGGCGGAGAGCAGTGAACCGTGGCTGGTGGAGCGGCGATTCTGAGCGACGTTGCGCGGAGAATAGCCGCTTGCGGCTTCGCACTGACGGCGGATCTGCGAAGCCGCAAGCGGCTGTTCTCAGGTCGCGGCGCGGCTTTTCTCGCGCAGCCAGTCATCCCACCAGCGCCGGGTGCGCAGATCGCCGTTATTATCGAAGGCACTGCTGGGCAGTTCTTTCAGGGCCGCGCGAATGCGCTCGATCAGGCGACGGGCCTGGTCAGGTTGAAACTTGACGCCGTGGCATTGCCAGACATGGCGAAGCGCGATCAATTCCTCGACCTGCCCGCGATAGCGCCGCGACAGCGCTTCGTAGTGGCCGAGGGCCTCATCGAAGCGGCCGAGGTCAAACTGGCATTCGCCGACCGCGAAGGCGGTCAGGCGGGCCATGGAGTCCTCTTCCGCGGTCAACGGACGCTGCCCACCCAGGGCGCTGTAATCCTCCGAGAGTTTCTGGAAGTGGCCCGCGGCCAACTCCAGGTAGCGCTGTCGCTGCGTGCGGTAGTGGATGCGTACGTCGGGAGTCGCCTTCTCGTCATTGATTTTCTGGCTAGCTTGCTCGGCCAGGTGCCGACAGCATTGCGCCAGCTGGTAGCGCGTGCAGAACGCCGATTCATTATCGGGGTAGCGCGACAGCGCTTCCTGAAGCCGGACGTAAGCCATGTGAAAGTCACGGCGCTGGAAGAGCAGGGCGGCCAGGGCATAGAGCGTCTTCTCGCGGACTTCGGGGTCGGCTTCCGCGTCCAGATCGATGAGCGCTAGGTTCTGCGTCAGGATCGTTTCCGCTTCTTCGAGGTTGTTCTGCTCAAGTTCAAGCACGGCCAGTTGATAGCGCGCCCAGTAGGCGTAACGACCCGGGAACTTGATGCAGTGGCGATAGTCGGCCTGTGCGGCTACCCGGTTGCGCAGCGCGCGGAAGGCCTCGCCGCGCACGTACCAGGCCTCGCCCAGTCGGTCGGGCGTCGTGGGCAGACCGACGAATCGTTCGAGCACCGGCAAGGCCCGGCGGGCGTCGTGGCCCTGGAGGTAGTTGTTCGCGCTGCGCCAGAGCCAGTCGGCCTGCTCAGCCTGGCTGCGTCCCTGGCTGGCGGCAGCCTCGAACAGGGCTGCCGCTTCGCAGAAGCGCTTGCGGGCTTCTTCCTCTTCCTGGCGTGCGCCCTCGGGCGTCGGTGCGCGCCGCGCCTGTTCCAGAAGCGTCTTGGCCCAGGCTTCCGCCGCCTGCCCGCCGAGTTCCTGACCAACACCCGGCAGCGCCAGTCGCTCGTAAAGGCGCGAGAGTTGCAGCGCCGCCTCGAATTTGCCGATTTGCAGATACCATCGGCAGCCCGCTTCAAACAGACCGCGCGCTTCGGTCAGATCGATCAGACCGTTGCGGTAATCGGCCGGCGAAGCGACGTGCCGCAGTGCTGCTTGAAATGCTTCCAGCGCCGCGGCTGGTTCGTTGCCGTGCAGCCGCAGTTCAGCCAGCCCGAGCGCCGCGGCCTGCGCTTCCTCGCCGCCGAGTTTGCCTGCTTCTTCCCAGATCGCCGCCGCCGATACAGGCTGCTCCAGCTTGCGATAGCAATGGCCGAGCGAATAGAGCGCCTTGCCCAGCCCCGCGCCGGCGGTGCGCGGGTCGGTGCGGATGGTTTCCCACATCTGGGCAGCCTCGGTCCAGATGCCTTCTTCTTGGAGGATGGTCGCCCGCAAGTAACGCGCCTGGAAAATCAGGTGCGGCGGCGCTCCCGAGCCGATGCGGGCCAGCACCTTGCAAGCTTCCTCCGGCTGCTCCAGCTTGCGCAGCAGTTCGCCGCACAGCAGGCGCGGCTGCGCCAGCATGGCCTCATCGACCACGTTGGCTTGTGCCAGTTGCTTCTGCGTCGCTTCCAGGGCGGCGCGCAGGTTCGGCGTCGGCAGGCGCAAGTGCGTCTGCGCCAGCATGCCGTAGGCTTCAAACGGATCGTCGGCCACAGTGATGGTCCGTTGCAGCGCCTCCAGGACGCGCTCGGGTTCCGCATTCAGGAAGAACTGCACGCGGGCGAGGCGATAGGTCAGCTTGCCGTCGTCGGCGGGCGGCACGCCGCGCTCGCGGGCGCGCTCGAGGTGCGCCTTGGCTTGCTGCCAGAACATGACCGCGACTTCACCAGAGCTTTGCTCGCCGCGGCGCAAGGAGACGCTGCCCAGCAAGAAATACGCTTCGCCCTGTTGCACCGGACTGCTGCGCTCGCTGCCCAGCACTTGCTCGATCCGACCGATGATGTTGTCAAAATCCGGGCGCGGCTCCTCCAGGCCTCGGCGCGCTGCCGCCAAATGGCGTTCAATCTGAGAGCCGGGCGGGTTCGACCAGAGCGGCCGGGCAGCCAGCAATGAAGCCAACGCGAGCATGCCGAACAGAAACGTCGGCACCTGCCAGAGTTGAGCGAAGTGAAAAGAGGTGCTCCGGGGCTTGCCGTTCGCCGATGCCTCCGGGTTCGTGTGCTTGGCCATGCGCTGTGCCTCGTTCCGCCACCAGATGCCGACCGGGCGAGGGCCGGGCCGCGAGGGACGACCGCTAACTCGTCCGCCGGGCTTCTGGCATATTCGCGCCGCGCCGTCAAGGCCAGCGGTGGGCGCGGACCACGCACGCCAGCATCAATTTGCGGTGCCAATTCGCAATAGCGCAAGCATGGCACCCAGCGCTTCAAGCTTGTGACTACCCTGCTTGATATGCCCTATTCTGCCAACTTTGCGGGGACTTCCAGGCCAGCGGCCCAGTAGATGCCGTTGAGCAGGAGACGGCGAAAGAAGGGCGATTGAAACTCTTCGGGATGACCCAGTGAAGTGTAGAAGACCCGGCCGCCGCCGGAGTGCGTGTAGGTCCAGGCAACAGGTTCTTCGGCCTGCCCTTCGACCTTGCCGATCAGCAGCGGCGTGGCCTTGTCGTTCAGCGGCGCAGACTTGTAAAGCCACGAAGGCAAGGTCGTTTCTCCGGCGGGCAGGCCAGTCAGCACCGGGTGCTTGCCGGCATCTAGCTGTAGGCGCACCGTGGTCTTGTCCTTGACGCTGTGATGCCCGGTGTAGTTGCAGCCAAGAATCTCCTTGCCGAACTCGGGCCATTCGGCGTGGCCGGTGGGAGGCGTCTTGCCCTTGGGCGGGGCGAACGCATGGCTCGCCGTCCGCAACCCAACGACGGGCTTGCCGGATGCGATGAACTTGCGCACCAGGTCCAATTGCGCGGCCGACGGCGTGCGCCGGCGGACGACGAACAGGGCCAGGTCCGCATCGGCCAGGGCTTCCAGGCCGTGGAAATCGTTGCCGTCCAGGCTGCTGCCGAACACCAGACTGACGCGAAAATCTCTGCCGAGATATTGCTGCGCGAAGGCCGGCAGCGTCTGCTCGCTGCGGTATTCGCTTTCGTTGGCGACAATGACCAGATGCGGACGCTTGTCGTCCGGGAAGACGAAGGGCTTACCGCCGATGACATCCACGCTGGTGATGGTCGGGCACCAGTACTTCTCGATGTGTTCAACAACCAGGTCGTTGCCCGTGAAATGACTGACGAACGGCTTCATGCGCGGGTTGTACATGGTGTCGGTCATGTCGCGCATCAGCACCACGTTCAGGCCCTGGTACTTCAACTGCCGGATCGAAAACGGCCGCCCGAGCACGCATTTGTTGGTATGCACACCCATGACAATGACATTGGCGATGCCGCGCTGCTTCATCAGGTAGTAGGCTTCCGCGCTGTCGGTGACGGCATCGCCTTCCTTGACCTCGATGGTCGCGATCTGCCGGCTCCAGGCTTTGAAGTTCTTCACTTTCTCGACATCTTCGCAGCCGCCGTCCGTATCGTCGATGGGCAGCGGGGCTTCGTGCTTGGGATCGAGATGGCACCAGCGCTGGAGGGGGATAGTTGTCTCCAGGGGCGGCGCTTGCTGGGCCA
>JAEUIF010000761.1 GCA_016795185.1 Planctomycetia bacterium
CCCCTCTCCCGCCAGGGGCGAGGGGAGTAGTCTGCTGGGACAGACGCTTACCTCGCGTGATTTCGACTATGCCCCGCGTGCCAGGTCTGCCAGCAGGCGGTTGGTCGCCTCGGCGTGAGCCGCCATCGCTTGGCGGGTCTCGCTCACGAAGGCATCGCGGTCGGCGAGTACGTGGACCTGGTTGTAGTCCTCGAAGATGCGCTGGCCGCGCCGGTCGTCCTTGGACTTGGACCGTTCGACCTCGCGCGCGATGCGTTCGAGCATGGCCGGCAGCGCCGCCAGGGCGACGACCGGATCGTGCGCGTGCAGGTCTTCGACGAGGATGCGCCGCTGATGCTCCCAGCCGGCATCCGTGCCCTGATGCTGGAGTACCTGCATCCAATCAGCGCGGGCATCCTGTTGCAGCAAGGCTTCGAGTCGCTCCTTCAAGCCCATGAGGGCATACCAGGCCATGTGGAAGCCATAGCCTTCGACGGCCGCCTGGCGGTGCTTCTCCAGCAGGAAATTCTTGCCGAGGCCCGGTATGTCCAGGTCGGTATAAATCTCGCGTCGCGGCGCGACGGCTTCCAGACGCTGGCGCGCGACGCGCATCAACTCGACGATTTCGGGCCGAAAGACCGCGAAGTCGAACGCGGTGCGCCGCGCCTGGTTGCGGCGGCGGAACTTGGCTTCGTTGCGGCGAATCATGTACAGGTTGTCGAGCAGCACCCAGGCGGGCACGATCTCGTTGTAGGCGGGGGAAATGTCCGGGTGCTGCAACGACGGTTTGTTGATGAGCGAGAACGGAAACGCCAGTTGCTGCGGCAGCGTGATGACGCCGGTGGCGATGATCGTGTACGGCGCCTGGCGAAAGTCCGCCGGATACTTGATGTTCACGCCCAGGCCCAGGTACGCGCCCTCGCCGGGCCAGAACTCCTGATCCGGAGCGCGCGAGGTGTGGTTCGAGCCGACATTCGCGCCGGCCGCGACGTTGCCCCGGCCCTCGGGCCAAACGGCGGCGATCAGCATGGATTGATGGTGGAAACCAACGAACGGCCCCAGCAGGGAAGCCGTCACCTCGCCTTCGGCCACGCCGGTGTTCGGACCGAGAATGCTGGTCAGCACCTTGCCGTGCCGTTCGACGTGGCTATGTTCGGTCAGCACCGATTGCTCGACCAGGGCCAGCGTCGCCGCGTGACTGCCCCATTGCAGCAGCGAATCGCGCACGCAAGCCCCGGAGGCCACGCAGGTCGGTTCATCCGGGCTGCTCAGCAGCGTGCTGTTTTGTAGCCGCGTGGCGCCTTCGACGCGCGCCGCCGGGCCGAGATAGGCGTCGATGATCTCGGCCGTGTTGCGGACGGCCGCGCCGCGTTCGATGATGCCGCGCTCGGAACGCACCGCTTCTGCATACTCGGCCACCGCCTGCGTGATGCCGCGCCCCGGTTCGCCGCGGTCGCCAACCTGGGCGACGCGCGCCGCGACTTCAACATCGAGTTCCGCGTAAAGCGGCACCTGTCGCCCGCCGACTTCGATGCCGACGGCCAGTTGACCGCCATTGCCGAAGCAGGTGGCGGTGATGCAAACGATGCGGCCGCAGTCCCACAGCACGGCTTCCGGGCCGATCACGTAGCGCGCCAGCAGGCGCACGTCCCGCACCAGCGCTTCGTGGCCGATGATGCAATCGACCAGCGTGCTGCGGTAGATGCCCGTGGGCCAGGCGACGCCGTCGCTCAAAGGCGCGTCGCCCTGAAAGACGCCAAGACACACATCGCCCGCGAAGCTGGAATGCTGAATGCGCCGGGGATCGAAAGGATCGGCGACGCGCACCCGCTGCCAGTCCGCGCAGACATTGCCCCGCGCTTCCAGGTCGCGGACCTCCGTTTCGGTGAGCAGACGCGGTACAGCGGCATCGAGGGCCAGGGCAAGGCCGCCATCCTGGCGAACGGCAGTAACGGCCCGCAGCAGTTCGGATTGGCGTAGTAACTCGCGAACACGGGCGACCAGATCGAGACTTGAGGGCATCAATATCCTCCGCAAGCGTAGGCGAACCCGCTGGCGGCTGCGCGCGGTTTCGGAACGGCATTTCAAGGAATGGAAGGATCATACAGGATTACCGTGGGCCACGGTCCCGCTAACAGTCCGACGACGGCGGCGGCCTGCACCGGGCCGCTCCGCAGGAGGCAGCGGTCGCGCAGGTCCGCGCAGCCCGAGTCCGGCTTCAGTTCCAGGGCGCGGGCATAATCGCTGGCAGCCGGCAGCCATTGTTCGAGCCGACGGCGCGCGTCCGCGCGACGTAGGAGCAGTTTTTCATCTTGCGGCTGCGATTCGATGAGGCGGCTCAGGTGATAGGCGGCGGCTGTCCACTGTCCGGCTTTTTCCCAGTGTTCGGCCAACTGGCGGTCAGCCGCCGGAGCGGCCTGGGTCAGTGCCAGGCGCGCCTGAGTGGCTGCGTCCTGGGCTTTCTTGGCCTCCTCGCGGGCGGCGGCTTCGTCCTGCCGTGCGAGCTTCGTTTGTTCCTGAGCCTTCTGCGCGTCCTCGCGTGCCTGCTTCTCGCGCGTCTGAACCTGTTGCCATTCCGTCCGAAGTTTTTGTTCCGCGGCGCGGGCTTCGTTCAATGCCTGCTCCGCTTGCGCGCGGCGCGCTTCGGCCTGAGCCGCCTGTTGCTGGGCCGCCTCGGCGGTCTGGCCGACCTGGCTGTGATCGGTCGCAGCCAGTGCCAGACGGCGCTCGGCATCGCGATACTTGGCGTAGGTCGTGGCAAACGCGACAAAGTTCAGCAGGAGCAAGCCGGCCAGGATGGCGGCGGTCAGCGGAT
>JAEUIF010000793.1 GCA_016795185.1 Planctomycetia bacterium
AAAACCGTAGGGTCCGCTGTGCGGACCACTCCAGCGGCGTGTTATCACGCCGAGATTCTCAGCGTGCGTTACATGGAGCCGCCTTCTTCCGCCAGGAAGAGGGGAGCAACTACCATGAGCCAGTGGACCTTTGAACCGGCGCACGACCTGACGCTGTCCCGCAGCGAGCGGCGCGGCAGCCTGCGCCGGGAAAGCGACCTTTTCGAGACTGGCTGCCACCTGGCCTGGGCGCTGGGCGTGCGGACGTATTTGAAGCTCTGGCACGGGCTGACGGTCGAGGGGCGGGAGCACCTGCCCGCCAAGCCGCCCTTCGTGATCGTCGCCAACCACGCGAGCCATCTCGACGCGCTGCTGCTCGCCGCGCCGCTGCCGTTGACCATTCGCGACCAGGTGTTCGCCGTGGCGGCCGAGGATGTCTTCTTCCAGAAGACTTCGCGGGCGGTGCTAGCATCCACGTTCATCAATGCGTTGCCCATTTCGCGCCGCCGCGCGACGCCGAAGGCACTGGCCGAATTCCGCCAGCGATTGGTCGAGGAACCGTGCGCTTACATTCTGTTTCCCGAAGGCGGGCGCAGCCGCGACGGCCAGATGATGGACTTCAAGCCCGGCATCGGCATGATGCTCGCGGCCAGCAGCGTGCCGGTGGTGCCGTGTCACATCAATGGTGCGTTTGAAGCCTGCCCGGCGGGGCGCAAACTGCCGTTGCGCCGACCGATCACGATCCGCGTCGGGCCTGCGCTGGTCTTCGCCGACGTGGCGAATCAGCGCACCGGCTGGGAAGACATCGCCGGCCGCTTGCAGGAGGCAGTACAACAGCTGGCCCCAGCTTGATTCATCGTTTCGCGCGCTTCCTGTCGCAATGAAAGCCTGCCGTCCGCGCCGAGCTACTTACCTCCACGCGCAGGACCAGTCGTCTCTGGACGCCTTGTCTGGAGCATACTGCGTGACGGGCACATTCACCATCCACGGCGTTACGCCGCGGCAAGCGCTACCTCCAGCGACGGACGACAGGCTCAAGTACGGAAAAGAAAAGCCTTCCGCTTGCACGAGCTACTTACCTCCCAGGCGCAGACACTTCGGCGGCAGCCGGGGTGTCGGAGCATTCATGGTGGCGGGCACCGAGAACCATCCACGGCGTAACGCCGCAGTCATCGCTACCTCCGAGCAGACGGAAGACTGCGCGCAATTCTAGAGCATTTTGCAACCCGTTGTAGTGGTCCGCACAGCGGACCCTACGAGATTTCTGTAGGGTCCGCTGCGCGGACCGTGGCGCCGGGTGCTACACCCGTTTGCAAAGTGCTCGCATCGGGAGCATGTGGGCCGCCCAGCGCCCGAGCGCTTTTCGGGCGTTCACTTCCCGTCTGGCAGACCCGTGGGCCGCCCGCTATCATGAGGGCCTCTCCGTCTCCCTGCCAACCAACGAGGAAGCCATGCACTCCCGCGCTCTCCGCACTCGTGTGGCCTTGCCCTGCCTGTTGCTCTGGTTGCTCGGCGGTTCGCTGGCGGCGGGCGCTGCGGACTCCATTGCCCTGGAATCGCACGACGAGATCGTGCAGGACACGAAGACCGAGATCAAGTTCACCCTGAAGACCAAACCGGCGGACGTCCCGTCGCCGCGCTTTTCCATCGCGAAGGTGCGCAAGGGAGATCGGGAAATAGCCGCGCCCAAGAACCTGACGCTCAACGCCGAAACCGGCGCTGTCGCCTGGACGCCGACGCCGTCGCAGGCCGGACTCTGGGACATCACCTTTGAAGTGAAAGATGAGAAGGACCACAAGGCGACGGGTAGCGTCAAGGTCATCGTCCGCGAACGGGCCATCGCCAACGGCAACGGCAACATCGTCGATCTATTGCGCAAGTGGCACGTCGAGGGCACGGCGGCCGGCAACACGGGCGATTACTACGACAACCGCGACGGCGACCATTCACCGCTCAACCTCAATCCCTGGCCGCAACTCGATCAGATCATCTACACGCCGGAGGACATCAAGGTCCGCCGGCACTGGGCGGCGCAGCAGACCATCGTGCCGCACGTCACGTTCGGCAACTCCTCCACTTCCGCGCCGGTCACCAACAGCGGCAGCAATATCCGCTTCTACTACACGCACCCGCGCGGCATGGCGTTCCTCTATCAGCAGTACCGCAGCAATAACCTCTACATGTATCCCGCGCACCACGACCATCATCCGGGCCACAACGGCAAACCGTTCTACGGCGACGTTTATCCGGCCAATTCTCCGTACCTGATCGCCTCGCAGGGTTCATCCGGCTCGGACCAGCCGTTCATGCGCGCCGTGCCCTATACGCTGGCGGCCTTTCGCCCCGAGGTGAAGAAGAAGCTCACCGAGACCGGCCTGCTGATGCCGACGGTGCAAATGATCTTCCGTGCGACCAACAAACACCTGACCGACCCCAAGGAGTACCTGACCGGCAAGGCGCATCCGCCGGTCTTCGAGGGTTCCTGGGTCAACGACCGCAAGATGGTGGAACTGGCCCACGAAATTGAGCTGAAAACGATTCCGCCGCTGGCCATGCTCAAGGTCGTCGAAGAGGACAAGCCGGAAATCGGCAAGGATTACTTCGAGGCTGGCCTGACCGAGGTGCTGCACGATACGCCGTGCGTCATCGCGCGCGTGGTGCGCGGCGGCAAGCAGATGCGGCGCATCGTCGTCAGCGCCGAGGAAAGCATCGACATCAATCAGCAACCGCTGAAGTATCACTGGGTCGTACTGCGCGGCGATGCCGCACGCATCCAGATCAAGCCCTTGAACGACAGCGGTTCGCGCGTCGAAATCCTGGTGCCTTATCACGAGCGTCGGCCGGTGGATGGGCATCACCTGAAGATCGACTCGAACCGCGTGGACATCGGCGCGTTCGTTCACAACGGCGCCTACTACTCGCCGCCCGCGTTCGTCACGCTCCACACGCTCGATAGCGAAGCCCGCACCTACGACGAGCACGGCAAGCTACTGGAGATTGGCTACGGCGTCGGCGATGCCGACCTGGTGGTGCCCGACTGGAACGCGCTCTTCGCCGTAATGCGTGCCGAGGAGAAGACCTTCGCGGCGTCGCTGCTGCA
>JAEUIF010000797.1 GCA_016795185.1 Planctomycetia bacterium
GCGGAACTACGAACCAGAGTACCGGAAAATTCGCGCAAGCCATTCCGATCTTGTCGGCATTTCCGGAGGCACCGGTCCCATGAAGCCAATGCTTGGCCTGACCCTGGCTGCGTTGCTCTGGCCTTCCGTTTCCCTGCAAGCCGCCCAACCCGGCAAGGAAGAACTCGTCGAGCAGGTGCGCAAGGCCATCGAAGATGGCAAAAAGTTCCTGCGCCAGCAGCAGGTGGTGGTGGGCGACGGCACGGGCCACTGGGAAGTGGATGTGAACAGTGCCGGCCACGGCGGCGGCTGGACCTGCCTGACCATGCTGGCCCTGCTCAACGCAGGCGAAAAGCCGGAAGCCGAGGTCGTCAAGCGCGGGCTGAAGTACCTGCGCGAGCAGGGCACGCCGCGCAAGACCTACGCCGTCGCCCTGCAAACGATGGTCTTCGCCGAGGCGGGCGACCCACAGGACAAGGCACGCATTCAAAAGAACGTGGACTGGCTGGTCGAGTCGCGCGTCCTCAAGGGCGGCCAGCTCATCGGCTGGGGCTACGAGGAAAAGAGCATCTCCGCCGACAATTCAAACACCCAGTACGCCTTGCTGGGCCTGTGGGCCGGCAAGCAGGCCGGCGCGAAGATCGACCAGAAGACCTGGGAAGCCATCCGCGATTTCTACCTGCGCACCCAGCAGCAGGACGGCAGCTGGACCTATCGCGGCGATGTGCCGATGGTCAGCATGACCATGACCGTCGCCGGCTTGTGCGGACTCTACATCGTTGGCCAGGAACTCGACGCCGACCGCCAGCAGCTTCAGAAGAACGGTGTGGCGCTGAAGTGCGGCAACTACGATGAGAATGCCGCCATCGCCAAGGCAGCGAACTTCATCAAGGACCGCTTCACCATCGACCGCGTCCGCCTGCACATTTTCTACCACCTCTACGGCCTGGAACGCGCGGGTCGGTTGTCCGGGCAGCGCTTTTTTGGCGACCACGATTGGTATCGCGAGGGCTGCCAGTACCTGATCAAGAATCAGCACGATGATGGTTCCTGGTACCTGCGCGGCCAGGGGTTTGATGCCTGGCCAGTCGTTTCCACGGACCTGGCCCTGCTGTTTCTATCGAAGGGCCGGACGCCCATCCTGATGAGCAAGCTGGTTCACGGCCAACCGGACAATCCCGGCCTCGACTGGCACCGCAAGCGCGGCGACCTGCGCAACCTGACCGACTTCGCCAGCCGTGAGCTGTTCAAGCGCCAGCCGCTGGGCTGGCAAATTTTCAACGCCCGCGAAGTGCGGCCGACCAACGACGAGGAAGTCCGTCAGGTGACCGGCGAGTTGCTGCAATCGCCGATTGCCTACTTTAGCGGCCACAATCGGCCGCAATTCACCGCCTGGGAAAAGAAGATGTTGCAGCAGTACGTCGAGGGAGGCGGCTTCATCCTGGCCGAAGCCTGCTGCGGCGCGGAGGGTTTTGACCGCGGCTTCCGCGACTTGATGAAGGAACTATTTCCGGACAACCCGCTGACACCGCTGCCCGCCGGCCATCCGCTCTGGCAATCGCACTTCAAGGTGCCGCCGGGCGAATTCAAGCTGGAAGGCATCGAACTCGGTTGCAAGACGGTGGTGGTCTACAGCCCGCAGCCAATTTCCGGCTGGTGGGAAGGCAACCAGCACGAAAGCGGACGCGGGCAACTGGCGTTTCGCGTGGGGGGCAACATCATCGCCTATGCGACGGGCCTGGAACCGCCCAAGCCCCGCCTAACGCACATCGAGGTCGCGGACAATAAGCCCGAGTCGAAGGTGCCGCGCGGCTATCTCAAGCCGGCCCAGTTGCGGCAGAGCGACGGCAACTGGCGCTCGGCGGCCAACGGCATCCGCAACCTGATGCTCGACCTGCGCAAGACCGCCCGCATGGACGTGGCCCTGCAAGCCCAGGAACTGTACCCCGACGACAAGGACATCCTGAACTACAAGTTCCTCTACCTGCACGGTCGGGACCAGTTCAGCATCAAGCGCCTGGAACTGCTGCGGGCCAACCTCGAAACCGGCGGCGTGCTGCTGGCCGACGCCTGCTGCGGCCGAAAGGAGTTCGATGAATCGTTCCGGGCCTTTGTGAAAGAGCTTTTCCCCGACCGCAAGCTGGAACCAATCCCCACCAAGGACGACTTATTTAGTGCTGCCCTGAATGGCGCGGAGATCACCTCCGTCCGCTGTCGGCGCGAACGGCCGGAGAGCCCCGGCGCGGACGGCGGGTACCAGAACGTCGCGCCGGCCCTGGAGGGCATCAAGATCGACAACCGCTGGGTGGTGATCTACAGCAAGTACGACCTCGGCTGCGCCCTGGAGAAGCATGTCTCGCCGGACTGCCTGGGGCACGACCACGACAGCGCGGTCAAGCTGGCGCGGGCAGCGGTGCTGTATGCGTTGCAGCGCTGAAGTTATCTTCGGAGTTCAAGCGATCCATGAACGCTCCACTGCAAATGCCGCTGTTGACCGCCGAGGAGTTCCTGGCGCTGCCGGACGAACCCGGCGTCGAGCGCTGGTTGATCGACGGCCGAGTCCGTGAAAGACGCCATCAGGACAAGACCATGACCTACCGCAATCGCCGACACAGTCGCCTGGAAGCCGTGATCGCGCAGATTCTGCGCAACTGGCTGGCGCAACAGCCGTGGCCGCGCGGCGAGGTCTATGCCGGAGACGCCGGCTGCATCCTGTCCCGCGACCCCGATGTGCTGGTAGGTATCGATGTCGCCTACGTTTCGGCCGACATGGTGGCCCGACAGTCCGATGCCACCACGATGCTGGAAGGCGTGCCGACGCTGGCCGTGGAAATTTTGTCTCCTTCCGACACGCAGCAAGATATCGATGAAAAATTAGCGAAGTACCTGGGGGCTGGCGTGCCCTTGGTCTGGCTGGTCGATCCAACCGACCAGACTGTCGTGGTTTATCGCCCGCAGAGCGCGCCCGAGTTGTTCAACATCCACGCGGAATTGACCGCCGAGCCGCACTTGCCAGGTTTTCGGGTTCCTGTAGCCAAAATCTTCGGTGACTGAAACCACGATGTGCTTCCCCACCCGAAACCTGGCAGGTTGTGCATGAGCGAGATGCAACTCACCGAAGGGTATCGTTTTGCCGGCGTCCACAGCGGCATTCGTCCCGATCCCCAGCGACTCGACCTGGCGCTGGTGGTCAGTGATCGTCCCGCCGCCGCCGCCGGCGTCTTCACGCAAAACCGTGTTTGTGCTGCTCCGGTGCATATTTGCCGCAAGCGTTTGCCGAGCGCGAGCGCGCGCGGTGTGGTGATTTGCTCCGGCAACGCCAACGCCTGCACCGGCAAGCAAGGGTTGCACGACGCCGAGCGCATGGCCGAGGTCGCCGCGGAGGCAGTCGGCTGTAAGGCGAAGCAGATGCTCGTCTGCTCGACGGGCGTTATCGGCCGTTTCCTGCCAATGGACTGTGTTGAGCCGGGCATTCGGCAAGCGGCCGAAAAGTTGCAGCCTACCAAGGACTCCTTCAGCAATGCCGCGCACGCCATCTTGACGACGGATACTAAAATCAAGGTCTACGCCGAGGCAGGCGACGCCAGTATCACCGCCTTCGCCAAGGGCGCGGCGATGATCGGCCCGAACATGGCTACCATGCTGGGCTTCGTCCTGTCCGATGCCGCCGTCGAGCCGGACGACCTGGCCAAGCTGGCGAAGTCGGCCGTGCAGCGCAGCTTCAATTGCCTGAGCGTCGAGGGGCACACCAGCACGAACGACACCGTGCTGTTCTTCGCCAACGGCGAGGGCAAACCGCTGCACGGCAAGGCGCTGCGCCGCTTCGGGGAGCGGCTGGAAACTGCTTGCTTCGACCTGGCCCGGCAGATCGCCGCCGACGCCGAAGGCGCGAAGCACCTGGTGCGCATCGAGGTCGAAGGGCTGCGCAACGACGCCGACGCGCATCGCATCGCGAAGACCGTCGCCGAGAGCGCCCTGGTGAAGACGGCGATCTTCGGCGCGGACCCGAACTGGGGCCGTGTCGTCTCGGCCGCCGGCTACGCGGGCGTCGCGTTCGAGGAGAAAGACCTCTCGCTCTGGATGGGCGACCTGCTGCTCTACAAGAAGGGCACGCCGCAGGACTTCGACGCCAAGGAGGCGTCGGCCTATCTGAAGAACAACCGCGAAGTGACCTTTCGCCTGAAGTTCAACCTCGGTTCCGGCTCATGCAATTTCTGGACCTGCGACCTGACGGATGAGTACGTGCGGCTGAACGCGGACTACACGACGTAACGTTAGTTCCGGTTCGCGACGCTTCGCAGAAGCGTTTCGGCCGCTCCACGCTTCTGCGAAGCGTCGCGAACTGAAAAATATGCTGATCGACCTCCAACAACTGAGCCGCACTTACGGCACGCACCAGGCGCTGCGGTCGGTGTCCCTGCAACTCGAACCAGGGCGCATCGGTCTGCTCGGCCCCAACGGAGCGGGCAAGTCGTCGCTGCTGAAAATCCTCATGGGCCTGCTGCCGCCGACCTCGGGGCACGGCACCATTCTCGGCCGCGAACTCGGCAAGGACGGTGCGGGTCTGCGCCGCCTGATTGGCTACATGCCCGAGGCCGATGCCCTGGTGCCTGGCCTGCGCGGGGCCGAATACGTCGCCCTGGCCGGCGAACTGTATGGCATGCCCAAGCGCGAGGCCGAGCGCCGCGCCCACGAGGTGCTGACCTGCCTGGAAATGGAAGACGCTCGCTACCGCCGGCTCGAAGAATACTCGACCGGCATGAAGCAGCGCCTGAAACTGGCACAAGCGTTGGTCCACGATCCGCCCTTGCTGCTGCTGGACGAACCGACCAGCGGGCTGGACCCCGCCGGCCGCGACGCGCTGCTCAAGCTGCTACTGTCGTTGGGCAAGGACCACGGCAAGTCCTTGCTGCTGTCGACGCACTTGTTAGGAGACGTGGAGCAGGTCTGCGACTCGGTGGTCATTCTGCATCACGGCGAAATTCTCAAGCACGGCAGCGTCCGCGAACTGCGCACGCTCCGTCAGGACCGCTACAAGTTGCAGATTCAGGGCGACCCGACCGCGTTCGTCGAGGAGTTGCGCCTTGAAGGGGTCCGGATCATCCACGACAATAACCGGGGCGAATTGCGCGTGGCGGTGCCCTCGGGCTGGATCACGCGGGCGTTCTTCGCCCTGGCCGACAACCATCAAGTGACGCTGCGCGGCTTGCAGCGCGACGACGAGAACCTCGAAGAGTTGTTCCTGCGCGTTGTGACCGCGAAGGAAGCCGTTTAGCTGCGAGCCAAATCTTCCCCTCGCCCCTGGCGGGAG
>JAEUIF010000798.1 GCA_016795185.1 Planctomycetia bacterium
CGCGGGGGGGTTATGGCCCCCCCCCCCGCGGCCCGGGGGGGCGGCCCCCGCCCCGCCGCTCGCCTGGATACGTAAACAGCGGGCTCACGCCCGCCGCTCATTTCGCCTAGCAAACCGCATCAGCTGCCCGATTGCAAGCACGGAATCGCTTGCCCCGCGCTGGCCGCCGCTGTATCGTCACTCACTGCACTTCGTCCTGGGGAAGACCTGGCAAGGACCACACCCATGAACCGTCGCTGTCTCCCGCTGGCCCTGGTCGTACTCGCCGTTTCCGCGTGGTGGCTCATGGCCCAACAGTTCGCGCCGCCGGCCGCCAAGGCCCCGGACCCCGCCGTGCTGAAGAACATCACGGCCAAGACCGAGAAGCTCGCCGGACTCGTCGCCATGCTGCGCAAGCAGGGCGTGCGCGACCCTGGCCTGGGCGATGTGGAAATTCACCTGAAAGCAGCACAGTGGATCGTCCGCCACGGTGAATGGTATCAGCCGAACTTCGCCGACTGGACGCTCGACGTCCTCGACCGCGGCCTGCTCCGCGCCAGCCAGTTGGCCCAGGGCGAAATCCCCTGGATGCAAGTCACCGGCCAGGAAGTGCTGCGTTCGTACCGCTCGCGGGTGGACGGTTCGCTCCAACCCTACGCGGTCACGCTGCCGGCGGACTACGGCAAGGACAACCGCAAACGCTACCGGCTCGACGTGGTCCTGCACGGCCGCGACAGCAGCATCTGCGAAGTGAAGTTCATCCGTCAGCACGGCGAGGGCAAGGCCGCGCCCAAGGACCAGGATTACATTCGCATCGATATCTACGGCCGGGGCAACAACGCCTATCGCTGGGCCGGCGAGACCGACGTCTTCGAGGCCGTCGATCACTTCAGCGCGGTTGAACGGCTGGTCGGTCGCGAACGCCTGCTCGACCCGACCCGCATGGTGCTGCGCGGCTTCTCGATGGGCGGCGCGGGCACCTGGCACCTCGGCCTGCATCATCCCGACCGCTGGTGCGTCCTCGGGCCGGGGGCCGGTTTCACCACCACGCGCGGCTACATCAAGGGACTGCCCGAACCGCTGCCCGGCTACCAGGAAGCCTGCCTGCACATCTACGACGCCGTGGACTACGCCGAGAATGCCTTCAACGTGCCCATCGTCGCCTACAGCGGCAGCGATGATCCCCAGAAGGCGGCGGCGGACAACATCGAAGCCCGGCTGAAGAAAGCGGGCCTGCCGATGGTCCACCTGATCGCGCCGGGCCTGGGCCACAGCTTCCCCGCCGAATGGGTCAAAAAGGCGGAAGCCGAATACGCCCGCCACGCCGGGCCGGGCAAGGGTCGCGCGGAGTATCCGCCCAAGGTGCGTTTCGTGACCTACACGCTGCGCTACCCAGGTTGCAGCTGGGTGGAAGTGCTGGGACTCGATCAGCACTACGAGCGCGCCGTGGTGGATGCGGAACGCACCGACGACGGCTTCACCGTGAAGACGGCCAACGTCAACGCCCTGCGGCTGACGCTGCCCGACATCCTGACCGCGCCGCAGCCAGTCAAGATCGACGGCCAGCAGGTCAGCGCCCGGCCATACCGCAGCACCTCCGGGCAGATGCACGTCTACCTCCAGCGCCAGGCCGGCAACTGGACCGGCGTGCTGCCGCAGCGGTTGTATGTCGATCACCAGCGCAAGCCGCGCAAGTCGCACGCCCTGCAAGGTCCGATCGACGATGCCTTCATGGACGGCTTCCTCTGCGTGCGCGGCACCGGCAAGCCCTGGAACGAAGCCATGCACCAGCACGCGACGAAGGAACTCCAGCGCTTCGCCGCCGAGTGGGACAAGTTCCTGCGCGGCGACCTGCCGATCAAGGACGATGCCGACGTGACCGAGGAGGACATGACGACCAGGCACCTGATCCTGTTCGGCGATCCGTCGTCAAACAGCCTGCTCGGCCAGGCGCTGAACGGCCTGCCCCTGAAGTGGACCAAGGACGCCATCGAGTTCGCGGGCAAGAAGTACCCGGCGGCCGACCATCTGCCGGTCCTGATCTACCCCAGCCCGCTGAACACCGCCAAATACATCGTGCTCAACAGCGGCCACACCTTTCACGTCGCCGACTTCCAGGGCACCAACGCCCTGCTCTATCCGCGCCTGGGCGACTACGCCATTTTGAAGCCGACGCCGAACGACAAGAACCCGCAAGCGGTGGAAGTCATCACGGCGGGCCTGTTCGACGATAGCTGGCAGGTGAAGTGAGCGTTCGTAGTTCTTCCTTCAGACGACGAACCACGGCATCTCTGACAGGGTGAAGCGTTCGACTGGCGGGGAGATCCGAGATCTGGCCAGCGAATCCATTTCAAGCATAGCTGACAGCTATCAGCTGATAGCTGTCAGCTATGCTTGAAAAAGCGGTTCGGCAGCTCGTTGCAAGTGCGTCAGCTGTAGTAGGGTCCGCTGTGCGGATCGCTATTGCCGGTCGCAAAATGCTTTACTTAATCTCCCGCGGTCGGCTCAACTCGTAGGGTCCGCTGTGCGGACCATTGAACCTGGACGAGTTTAATGGTCCGCACAGCGGACCCTACGAGTCCTGCTCGACAGCTGTTGCTGCTCGATCGCGGGGCCAGCCGCCTGCTACCCCAGCAACCGTAGGGCCAGCCCGCCGGACTTGTGGCGGATGTAGTCGGCACGCAGCTGCCGAAACGCCGGATCCAGCTCCGACAGCGGGCGCAACCCGCCCTCGACCGTCACATCGGGATCGATGGTGCGGACCTTGGGCGGAATGCGGAACGTCGGCGCGGCATCATCGACGACGAAGCGCGGCGGTTGCACGATCAGGGCGACTTGCCGTTGCACTTCCGGATCGGTCGCTCCTTGCAGCTTTTCCCATAACTGCCGGTCCACCGTCCAGAGGTCGTCTTCCGCGACGACGCCGCGGGCCAGCGCCGTCTTGATGGCCCGTGCCGTCAGTTCGTAGCGCACCAGTTCCTGCGGGTTCGACCAGGAAGTCTCATCCGTGGCCAGGTAGCGCTGCGCCAGCAGCCGCGCGGTGGCCAGGTCGTCCAGCGCCAGTCTACCCTCGCGCACGACCAGGTGCTTCAAGGCGCGCTGGATGTCGTGCGCGTCCAGGATGTCCAGGGCCGAGGCGTCGCGCAGAAAGTAATCGAGGCGGTCGGCGCACAGGCGCGGGCTGGGTTGTTCGAGCAGCGGATACGCCGTGTCGTCGAGGAAGTCGGCCCAGTCGAAGCCGTGCGCGTCGAGGATCGGCGGCACGTCGGAGCGGGCCAACCACTCGGCCTTCTTTTGCTCGTGGTAGCTGTGCGGACCGTGCGCGTCGAAGACGTGGTCGATGACATGGCTGAAGGCGGTATGGCTGATGTCGTGCAGCAGGGCCGCCACCTGTTCGCGCACCGAACCGCCCAGCCGGCGGACGAGCAGCAGCACGCCGCAGGAATGCTCGAAGCGGGTGATGGCCCGCGTATGGCCCAGCAGCGCCGTGATGCCATGCTGCAAGACGCCGCGCAGCCGGCGCACCGCCTGCGAGCGCAGCAGGGCCAGGATCACCGGCTCGTCGATGGTGCAAGGGCCATAGATAGGATCGTCGTAATCCATGTCGCATCCGAGGAAGCCGCGTCACTACTGTACGTCCATTTACATTCTACGCGGGGCGGCCAGAGTAGTCTGTTGATGGAATTACCGCAGCACGCTCTGGTCCGCACAGCGGATTCTACGGCATGCCGTAGGGTCCGCTGTGCGGACCGCTACAGCCGGTCGCACGATGCTCTAGCCTCAGCGGCGGTTGCGGGACTGCTGGCAAGCAAGACTTCATGCAGCAGCCAGAGCCCGGCGGCCAGGCCGACGGCGAACTTCGCGATGGTTTCCAGCCCCCAGCGTTCGCCGAACAACCCGGCCGTGCCCGGCAGCGCCGCCGCGCCGAGCATGGCCGCGCTGACCTGGAAACCAACCGCATGAGCCGCATGGACGCCGAGCCGCTGCGGGGTGCGCGTCATCAGGCAGGGATAGACCGGGGCCAGCGCCAGACCGATCAAGGCCAGGCCGGCGAACGGCAGCCAGGCCGGGCCGAACGCCAGCAGCAGCGTACCGGCCAGCGCGGCCAGCAGCGCGCCGCGCAGCAAGGGGTCTGCCCCGATGCGGTCCACCACCAGGCCGAACAGCACGCGGCCGACGCCGATGCTGCCCCAGTAGACGCTGACCCACAAGCCGGCTGCTTCGTCACTCGCGCCGCGCGCTTCGGTGAAGAGGGTGAACGTCCACTGGCCGACGGTCACTTCCAGGCCCGTGTAGAGAAAGAACACCGCCATTTGCAGCCAGACCAACGGGAGCTTCAGGGCGGCGCGCATCCCGCCGTTGCCCGCGTGGCTGTCGGCGGTGCCGGCCTGGCCCCAGAGCCGGCTGGTGACGAGAAACAGCGCCGAGAGCAGCCAGAGCGCCGTACCCAGGACGGCATAGCCCGCGCGCCAGGACCGGCCGCTGGCCAGTGTGCCCGTCATCACCAGCGGGCCGAGCATGGCCCCCAGGCAGTAGCAAGCGTGCAACCAGTTCATGTGTCGCGCGGACAGCTGGTGCGCCGCGTAGCTGTTCAGCGCGCCGTCGATCGCGCCCGAGCCCAGCCCGTGCAGCACGGCGCAGCCCAGGAACGCGAACCAGAACGGTGTCAGCGAGTAACCGAGCAGGCCGGCCGCCACCAGGCCGCTGCTGACTGTCAGGAGCAGGCCGATGCCCAGCCCGTGCAGCAACCGGCCGGTGAAGAAGCTCGACAGGAAATAGCCGCAGCCGGAGCCGATCAGCACCAGACCGAGCGCGGCCTGATCGAGTTCAAAAAAATCTCGCACCGAGGGCCAGGCGACGCCGATGACCGCGTCCGGCAGCCCCAGGCTGACGAAGCCGATGTACGCGATGACGAGCAGCAGCCGCTTGGACCGGTCATTGGACATGTTGAACCCAGTTCCGTTGCCGTGGGTAGTGCATCGTCAAATAGGATGTTGCCCGAAGGAATGATGGGTGGCACGTCCCTCGGTACTCCGAGGGCGTGGGGAGCGACTCGCACGCCCTCGGAGTACCGAGGGACGTGCCACCCAAGTA
>JAEUIF010000822.1 GCA_016795185.1 Planctomycetia bacterium
TACCAGAGGCCGGGGAATTATCGGCAAGCTGGCCGGTCGGGCTTCAATGGCGGTGAATAGTCCGTCGCGGCAGCGCGCCCCCTCGCGATGTGCGGTTCTTGCTGTTAAATTCCCGAGAAAGCGAGCGAAATCAGTGTCACCAGACTTGCCTTGGTGACTGGACACATCTATGATTGAGAAGTCTTGGGTCTTGTCGAATCTCATGGTCGTGAAGCCTCCGCTCTCCCGCCAGATCTGTTTCGCTTGTCCCAACTGACCTATTTTCCCCATGTTTCGCGTGCGGCAAGGTCGGCCCAGAGTGGGTACGACGCTTGATCCGCATGGTTCCTCAGGAGGCCCTGGTGGCTAAGAAGTTGTACGTCGGTAATTTGCCGTATGGGATTTCGTCCAGCGACCTGGAACGGGTGTTCCAGGAGTACGGCACGGTCGAGTCGGCCCAGGTCATCATGGACCGGGACACCGGCCGCTCGAAGGGTTTTGGTTTTGTCGAGATGGCCAGCGATAGCGAGGCCGAGCAGGCGATCCAGGCCCTGAACGGGCAGGATTTCAACGGCCGGCCGTTGACCGTCAATGAAGCCCGGCCGCGCGAACCGCGCGTCGGCGCTGGCAGCAGCGGCGGTGGCCGTCGGGATTTCGGCGGTGATCGTGGCGGCGACCGCGACCGCAATCGCGGTGGCTACGGCGGCAGCGGCAGCGGTAAGCGCTGGTAAGCGGTCCTGAAACAAAAAGAAACGCCCTTCCCGCGCGTATGGGAAGGGCGTTTTTTCATGCGCCGACTGGAATCCGGCTCAAGCCTTCCAGACGTGGCTCAAGCCTGTCTCGCGGATGGCGTTGCGCGTATCGACGATCAGTGGCGCGTGGCGGGCCACTAGCTTCCAGTCGTAGGCCGAATGGTCGGTGGCGATCAGCACGCAATCGAGCGATTGTAACCATTCGGGGGTCAGCGGCTGGCTTTCCAGCTCGAAGTCGTGATGGCGCGTGCGGCCCAGCCGGGGAATGTGCGGGTCGTTGTAGCTGACCTCCGCGCCCAGCCCTTGCAGCTTCTTCAGCAACTCGAAGCTCGGCGATTCGCGGGCATCGTCCACATCCTTCTTGTAAGCCATGCCGAGAATGCCGACTTTGCTCCCGCGCGCCGACTTGCCCTGCGCGTTCAGGGCCAGCAGCACGCGCTGTACCACGTACTCCGGCATCCGCGTGTTGACCTCGCCGGCCAGCTCGATGAAGCGGGTGTGGAAGTCGTGCCCCCGCGCCACCCACGACAGATAGAACGGATCGATCGGAATGCAGTGCCCGCCTAGCCCCGGCCCCGGATAGAACGCCTGGAAGCCGAACGGCTTGGTGCTGGCCGCACGGATGACTTCCCAGACGTCGATATCCATGCGGTCGAAGAGCATCTTCAGTTCGTTGACCAGCGCGATGTTCACGCAGCGGTAGGTGTTTTCCAGAATCTTGCAGGCTTCCGCCACTTCCGGGCTGGAGACCGACACCACCTGGGGCACCAGCGGCGAATAGAGAGCCAGTGCCAGCTCATGGCTCTTCGGTTCCAGACCGCCGACCACCTTGGGAATGAAGGCGGCGGTGTGCGTCGGGTTGCCGGGGTCTTCACGTTCCGGGCTGTAAGCCAGGAAGAAATCGACGCCGGCCTTCATGCCGGTTTCTTCGAGGATCGGCTTGACCACGTCGCGCAACGTGCCGGGGTAGGTCGTGCTTTCCAGGACCACGAGCTGGCCGGGTTGCAGATGGTCGCGGATCTGCTGGGCGGTGCCGATCACGTAGGACATGTCCGGTTCTTTGTGCTCGGTCAGCGGGGTCGGCACGCAGATGACCACCGCTTGCACGTCACGCAACTCGGCAGCGTCCGTGGTCGCCTGAAAGCGGTCGTTGTCGAGCATCTCCGCGACGATCTCGGACGGAATGTGTTTGATGTAGCTTTCGCCTTGGTTCAGCTTCTCGACCTTGCGGTCATCGCAATCGAAGCCGAGCACGGGGAAGCCGGACTTCCAGAACAGGTGAACGAGCGGCAAGCCGACGTAGCCCAGACCGATGACGGCCACGCGGGCCTGCTGGCTATTGATCGCGTTGAGGGATTCTTGATACAGCGCTTCCTGCGGGCTGACGCAAGGTGCGGTGGCCATGACCTCTCCTTGGCATGGGAAAATGGGTGAACGCCGTCCTGGGTTCCAATGGCGGGCCATTTCACCATAACCCCGCGGTTGCGTGCAACCTCAAGAGTCAGCCAGGGCGTGGGCAGTGAACCTGCGCAAGCCAGGAGGTTTGGCGGGCCTGCGGGGCGGCTCAAGTGCAGGCCGCGGAATGCCGATGTTACCCAAAAACCCCTCATTTCCCAGATTCGGAGTCGCCCATGCCGCCTCCAGGAGAAGCGCCGGGAGTCTGGTATCGCCGCCGCGATTACGTCGGCTTCTACCGGCGGTTGCTGATAGTTGGAGTCGATTCGCTGGTGGTGTTCATGGTCTGCGTGCCCTGCGGGTCGCTGGCCGCACTCGAAATCCTGCCGGGCGTCCTGACGTTGATGTGGTTCATGCTGGCCTGGGGCTATCTGGGGGTGCTTGGCGCGCACTCAGCCACGCTGGGGTATCTGATCGCCAATGCGCGTATTGTCACGCTATACGGCGAACGTCCGTCGGTGTGGCGCATGTCGTTTCGGCTGGCACTCTGGTGCTTTGGCCCGTTCAACCCGCACATTGACCTAGCCTGGGTGTTAGGCGACCCGCAATGGCGGTCGCTGCGTGACAAGATGGCCGGCACCTACGTTATCAGTCGAGAAGCGCGGCCGGCAGGACTCGGTCCGACTCGCCTGTACTACCTGCTGTTTCTGGGCTTCCATTTGCCTTATCTCGAAGTGTCTGCGCCGCAGCCGCGCTAGCGGCGCAAGCAGTTACTACAGATTTGTTCATACAGGTGCGAACCATCGAGAAGTGAGGTCAACCGATGTCAGTGCGATATGGGATGACGCTGCTCGTATTGGTTTTGGCGGCGCGAAGTGCTGGCGCTGGCCCCGCCGTGCCCTTCAAAAAACCGACCACCGCTGACCTGCTCCCCCTGCTCTCCGGTGGCACCACGGACGCGCTGGCTGGTTCCATTCGCGGCTTTCTGGTCCGTTCGATGCCGACGCCGCTCTATGAAAATTACAAGGACTGGGGCCGGACCAGCCCGACGGCGCGCGGCGTCAAGTGGAAGGGGGTGCGACCCAAGGTCATGTATTCGCCCAAGAACGACGGCACCTGGCGACACGTCGTCGTCGCCGCGGTGCGTCCGGCCGATACGCTGATCTTCGACATCCGCAACCTGAAGCAGCCGGAACCGGGGCGGGTCACGTTCGACGTTTTCTTTTCGATGGACGGCCGGGTCATCTACGAACAGCAGAACTGGGAGAACGGCATCCGTCTCTATTCGGGCAGCGCCGACGCCACGTTCCGCATGAAGGCATTGCTGCACTGCGAGTTCACCTGGCAGCTGGAACCGGGCAGCCTGTTCTTGCCCGACGCCGTCGTGCGGCTGCGCGTGGTCAAGTCCGAGGTCGGGTACGATAACTTCGACATGAACCACATCGCGGGCCTGGGCGGCGCCGCAGCTGAAGCTCTGGGCGACGCCATTCGCGGTGGCCTCAACAAGTGGCATCCGTCGCTGGAGCGTGACTTGCTGACCAAGGCCAACCAGGCCATCGAGAAATCGGCGGACACGAAGGAAGTGCGTCTGAGCTTGCAGGAACTGCTCAAGAAGAAGGGCTGGTTCAAGTCGCCGGTGCCGAAGCCGACGCCGGTCGAACCCATTCCAATTAAGCCATGATTGATTGCGGACGCATGGAGCCTTGGATGGCACGGGCGGTTGAGCCAACCTCGTAGGTCAGGCTTTCCAGCCTGACAGCAGCGCCCGCGACTGGCGGCACATCCACAGCGGCTTCCGTCAGGCTGGAAAGCCTGACCTACGGGCCGTCGCTCGTCGTCCTGGCACCAGCACACTGCCTGCCAGTACCACGAGTCCGATCAGGCTTAAACGTTGTCCCCAGGCATACGAAGCCGGCGAGAAGGTAAACACCACCTCGCACGCCTCCGCCGGCACCGCCACCGAACGGAACAGGTAGTTCGCCCGGTCGATGAGTGCCGACTGCCCGTTGACTGTCGCTTGCCAGCCGGGAAACCAGATTTCGCCCAGGATCAGCTGCCCCGGCACTCCCGCAGCCACATCCACCATTAGGCGATTGGGCCGCGATTCGCGGATGCGCGTCAGGCGCGGCGGCGGATTGTCGGCTGGGCTGTGTGCCGCGCTTTTCTCCAGCAGCGCGGTGCGGCGGAAGTCCGTGGCTTCTAGCGCCGCGAGCACCGCCTCCGGCCCCCCGTCCGGCAACGGCTTCACCTCATGAACCACGAAGGCACGCGGCATGACCTCGAGGTTCTCGAACAGTTCGTAGGCCGGCAGCGCTATCAGCCCCCCGCCCGAATAGTCGTAGCCGTGCGGCGACGGATCGCTGCCCACCTTGCGCCAGCGCGGGTCGGAACCCAATGGAAGTTCGCCTGCCTTGTCCAGCGTGATGCCCACCGGTTGCAGCACGTAACGCACGCCGAGCAGATCGAGCAGCGGCTTGTTGCGAATGGGAAAAGTCTCCAGGACCGGGAACGTGAACGGCCCTTGTGGCGGCTGCAAGGGTTCAGCCGAATCGGTGATGAAGCGCACGTACTCCTTGTAGCGCAGCACATCGGTGGGGTTGAACCCGCCGGTGGATTCCAGTTGGAGTACCGCAGGCAGCCCTTGCCAGAGCGGCGTGTCGCCCCGCTCGATGGTGCCGCGATCCACGATGCGGCCCGGTTGGGCGCGGGTTAGTTCGGTCAATTGCCGCACACAGGCCGACGGCGCGAAAATCTCGGCGGTCGGTTTCACCACGGCCAGCCACCCGGTAAGCGACCAGAGATCGACGAGCAACAGCGCGAGCCAGGCGGCTGCCAGGCGAGTGGGGGGCCATTTCGCTCGGAACAATGCCCAGGCGCATGCCAAGGTGAACGGCAGCACCAGCCAGTAAACCGACAGGCGCGGTTCCTTGCCGGCCAGCACGCTGGTCAGCGTGTTGCCGCCTTGCAGAATCAACACGATGACCAACAGGCGCACGACCGCGCCGAGGCAGCGTCGTTGTTCGTCATCGGTCCGGCCGCCTTCCGCGAGCAAGCGTTGCAGGGTCTGCGCGGCCAGGTAGGCCGCCGGGAAGGCGAGCAACAAGAGCGACCGCGACGGTAGCCGGAAGAAGCGGAAGCCCGGCAATCCCTGGAGCAGCACCGCGCCGCCGGCTGCATAGGCGATGATGAGCAGCGCCACCGCCGCTTGCCAGCGTGGCGGGCCGCGGCGCAACACTGGGGCGCACACCGCCAGCGATAGCCAGAGCAAGCCGATGCCGCCCTCGTAGTCCCACCAGCCCTGGTTATTCACGGTGGCCCGGCCGGTCAACGTCAGCAGCGATTCCAGCGCGGAGCGAAAGAGGCCCGCCGAACCCGACACGCCCAGGCTGCGCGTCGCTTGCCCGGAGCCTTCCAGGCTGGGCAATAATTGCACCGCGCCGAGCAACACGCCGGTTCCCGCACAGCACGCGCCCATCCCCAGCCAGAGACCAAAGGCCCGCGAGATGCGCGCCGGCGAGCGCGGCTCCGAGTCGTCGAAGAAGCCAGCGCGTTCGAGCGCCGGACCCACCGCCCACAGGGCCAGGAACAGACCCGCATACAGCGTGACGTAGGGATAGGCCCCCGTGATGATGAACGCGAACGCCGCTCCCGCCCAGACCGCCCGCTGCCAGTTCACTCGCCGAATGGCCTGTTCCAGCCAGAGCACCGCCAACGGCAGCCAGGCCAGTGGAATCATGTTGTAGTGCCCGGCGTGCAGCACGTGGATCAGCCATTTGCCGGCGAACATGTAGCCCAGGCCGGCCGCAAATGCAGGCCAGCGTTCCAGGCCGTTGCCGCGCGCGTAGGCGTACATGCACCAACCCGCCGCCAGGCAGTGCAGCACGATGAGCCAGCTGAGCGCTGCGCCGAGCCGTGCGGTCAGTTGGTCGTCGGCGGGCAGGAGCAGCAGCGGCCAGTGCGGCGGATAGAAGGCCGACACCTGGACGTCATGCACGAATGGCAGGCCCGAAAAGTAGTACGGGCACCACAACGGCAGTTCGCCGGTTTCCTGCCAGGAACGGACCAGGAAGACCTTGGATGGCAAATGCAGCGGAAACAGATCGGAGTAGTCGGAGTACAGCACCTGGCCGGGATGGAGGACCAGGTCACCGAAGAAGAGCAGGCCGAGCAGGGTCAAAATCAACAGCGGATGCGGGAGCTTCAAGGCGGCGTCTCGCGTCGAGGTTGAGCTGTCCCCAGTGTACTCGAAGCACGGAGGCATTGACACCGCACCGACGAATGCCGACGATGGACCGAAAAGGAGGAAGCCATGTTGGCCATTCACAACATTCTGCATCCCACCGACTTTTCGGAACGCTCCGACCATGCCTTCAAGCTGGCCTGCGCGCTGGCGCGTGACCACGGCGCGCTGCTGACCATCGCCCATGTGCTCGCGCCGCCGGTGGTCGTGCCGGTGGACGGCGTGGTGCCGGTGATTCCGGAAGACCTGGAAGACCAGGCGCGCGCCCGGCTGCTGCAAGTCGTGCCGACCGATCCGAAGGTGCGCGTCGAGCGCAAACTGGTGCTGGGCGACGCGTCCCATGAGATCATCGCGCTGGCCAATCAACTGCGCTGCGACCTGATCGTACTGGGCACCCACGGCCGGACGGGCCTGGGCCGGTTGCTCATGGGCAGCGTGGCCGAGACCGTCTTGCGCAAGGCCGAGTGCCCAGTGCTGACGGTGAAATTGCCCTTCCCGGAAGTGGAGCGCGCCGAGGAACCCGTCCAGGCCGCCGTCCGTCCGGCGACTGCTTGATTTGGCCGACACCACTTGCGGCTTCGCACGCTCGAGAGTGTGAAGCCGCAAGCGGCTTGTTGAATGCCGCTTACTTTTTCCCTGCCGGGCGCAGCAGCTGTTCGGCCTCGTCGGTCAGCACCAGGCATTGCAGCGCGATGTCCAGGGGGTCCGAGATCAGGAAGGGAAAGCCCTGCTCCTTGCCCTTCTCCAGTTGCGTCCGCCAGGTCTTGACCTGGTCCAGCAGCTGCCGCGCCTCCTGGAGCTTGCCCTGGCGGATGCGGACCAGGGCCAGCAGCGGCGCGTTGAACGGCGGCCAGTTCGGCTCGCTCTGGGCGAGCTTTTCGATTTCCTGCGTGCAGATCGATTCCGTCAATTCGAGTTGGCCGGAACGATAGTACGCCAGCGCCAGGGTGTGCTGCCAGACGGAGCGGTTGGCCAATTTGCCGGTCAGCTTCTGCTCGGCAATGCTCGCCAGGGTCTTGGGGGGCGTGCCGGACTTGTCGGTCAGGGCGCAGGCACAGAGCAGGGTCCAGTGAATATCGGTGTTCAGCGCTCC
>JAEUIF010000829.1 GCA_016795185.1 Planctomycetia bacterium
CGAGCGCTCGCCTTTGGCTCGCGGCTAAACGAGTTGGGTGTAAATCAGCCGAAATAGTGCCGGTCGCGGTCCTCGTAGCCGGTGTAGTCCAGCAGTTCGTAGAGTTCCTTGCGCGTCAGCATCGCCGGAATCCGGTCACGCTGGTGGCCCTTGTCGCGGATGTCGAGCAAGGTCTGCTCGGCGGCCCGCAGCGCTGCGCGGAAGGCCGTCACTGGATAGATCACCAGGCGGTAGCCTAGCTCGCCCAGGCGGGCGCGGTCCAGGTTCGGGCTCTTGCCGAACTCGGTCATGTTGGCCAGCAGCGGGGCCTTCACCGCCTCGGCGAACGCCTGGAACTCCGCCTCGTTCTCCAATGCTTCCGGGAAAATGCAGTCCGCGCCGGCTTCGAGATAAAGCCGCGCCCGTTGGACGGCATCGTCGAAGCCGTGAACGCCGCGCGCATCCGTGCGGGCGATGATGACGAAGTCCGCATCCTCGCGGGCCGCCACCGCCGCGCGAATTTTCGCCGCCATCGCCTGCGGTTCGACCAGCTGCTTGCCCGAAAGATGCCCGCAGCGCTTGGGCAGCAATTGGTCTTCGAGGTGGATAGCCGCGACGCCAGCGGTCTCGAAGAGTTGCACCGTGCGCTCGACGTGCAGCGCCTCGCCGCAGCCGGTGTCGGCGTCGCAGATCAACGGCAGCCCGCAGACGGCGGTGATCTTGCGGGCTTCCTCGACGAACTCGGTGACGCTCACCAGGCCGATGTCCGGTAGTCCGAGCGAAGCGGACAGTGCAGCGCCCGAAAGATAGATGGCCTTGAACCCGAGTCGCTCGGCCAGTCGGGCGACCAGCGGATTGAAGACGCCGGGCGCGGCGACGGTTTCCTCGCTCCAGGCCAGCTTCAGGCTCAGGCCGGGGGAGACGCGGATCGGGCTCGGATCGCTGGGCATGGTTCGTTTCCGTGGAACAACGCCGCTTGCGGCTTCGCAATGACACCTGGCGGGCGCTTCCAGGGTATCCTACGATGTTTGCGGGCAACGCAAACGCCCCACGGACGACGGTCCAGAGTTTGGCGAGGGCAAGACCATGATGCGCCGCGGAAAAGCTAGCAGCTGGTTTATCGTGGTGTTGCTATTCGCCGGCTTCATCGGGCTGGGCTGGTATCACCGCGCCTATCGGTTGCACTATCAGGCCAATCAACAGTTGTTGCAGGAAGTGCAGGCAGCGCCGCTCGTCAGCGCCGAGGAACCGCCGCTCGGCAGCGAAGGGGACTGGCCGCAGTGGCGCGGCCGCCACCGCGATGGCCTTTCGCGCGAAACGGGCCTGCTGTCCACCTGGCCCGCCAGGGGGCCGACGGTCGTCTGGCAGGTGCCCATTGGCCTGGGCTATTCCAGCATGGCCGTCGCCGATGGCAAGCTCTTCACGCAGTTTCAGGAGGGGGAGCAGGAGGTCGCCGTCTGCCTGGATGCAAGCACTGGCCAGGAACTCTGGCGACGCGCGTATCCGGGCAAGTACCGCACTGATCCTGCTTATGGCCCCTGTCCGCGCGCCACGCCGGCGGTAGATGGCGAACGGGTCTACCTCGTCAGTGGCGGCGGCCTGGCCCTCTGCCTGGCGGTCGCGGACGGCAAGGAACTCTGGAAGAAAGACCTGCTGGCCGACTTCGCCGCCTCGCTGCCCAAGTGGGGCGTCGCCAGTTCACCGCTGCTCGTCGAAGACGCGGTCATCGTGCAGCCCGGCGGTCCTGGTGCCGCGCTGGCTGCTCTGAATCGGTACAACGGCTCGCCGCTCTGGCATGCCCACGACGACCCCGCCGGCTACAGTTCGCCGCTCGTCGCCACGCTCGCGGGCCGCCGGCAGATCGTTCACTTCAGCGGCGATTCGCTGCTGAGCGTGTCGCCCGCTGGTGCCTTGCTCTGGCGTTTTCCCTGGGAAACCTCGCATCATTGCAATGCCGCCACACCCATCGTGCGCGGCGATTACGTCTTCATCTCGTCGAGCTACGGCAAGGGCTGCGCGCTGGTGAAGGTGACGCCCAGCGGCGCGGAAGCCGTCTACGAAACGAACGAGATGTGCAACCACTTCGCGAGCAGCATCCTGGTGGGTGAGCACCTCTACGGCTTCAGCGATTCGATCCTGAAATGCCTGGATTTCCGCACGGGCCAGCCCGCCTGGACGAAGCGCGGGCTGGGCAAGGGTTCGCTGCTGGCAGCCGACGGCAAGCTCATCATCCTGGGCGAGAACGGCTATCTCTGCCTGGCGAACGCGACGCCCGCCGGCTACGAGGAACTGGCGTCGTTCCGCTTTTCGTCGAGGCGTTGCTGGAGCGCGCCGGTGCTGGCACAAGGAAAACTCTACGTGCGCGACACCGAAAAACTGGTCTGCTACGCGCTCAAATAAGGCCCTGGACCGCACGAACCGCTCGCGGTTTAGCACGCAATTGCCCGCTTTGGCCAGAAACTTCTTTTTGCCGTTGACAGCCTCCCGACCCCCCCTATAATTCCGGGGATGACTGATTGAACCGATTCAGTCCCGCAGGAATCTTCCGAGGACAACCAGGCTTCATGATTCCCAGCACCACCATTTACGGCAAGGCGAGGTGACGCTCTATCCCTCAAGAGGAATCGGATAGGGCCAAACCTGTATCGGTTTGGCTTTTTTGTTTGCCTCGGGCGTGCGGGTGTATAGCTCAGTTGGCTAGAGCGCAGCTCTGATA
>JAEUIF010000832.1 GCA_016795185.1 Planctomycetia bacterium
CGCAGCAGACCTCTTGTTCAATCGGAGGCTTGGGTGCCATGCCCACGGCTTTGCGTGGGCATGGTGTACTTGCAAGCTTCCCATGCCCACGCAAGGCCGTGGGCATGGCACCCAGTAAGACCTTCTGTTGAACAACCAGTCCCTTGAGATTGCACTAGTAATCGGTCCGTAAGGCAGTAGCCCGAAGGTCAATTGGTCTACCGCGAAGCGGTTGCACTCCACAGCCCAGGGTCGCGCAGCGCACCCTGGGTATTCCGTCGTGTTGATTGCGCCTACCGCGAAGCGGTTGTACCAACCGCGATGGCCTGCCTTGTGCAACCCCTGCGGGGTAGGCCCAACCTCGCTGTCTCCGTACCCAGGGTGCGCTGCGCGACCCTGGGCTGTGGAGTACAACCGCTTCGCGGTAAAGAAAGCCAGCGGTGCTTCAACTCGCGCAGGCACTCGGTCGCCCTCGCCATTGCAACTGACCATGGACCACTAACCACTGACTATTTGCCGGCTGGCTTCGCGGTCGGCGGTCCCGACGGCTGGTCGGTCACGGTCCACAGGTCGCCGTTGCGGAGGTACATGCGTTGCAGCTCTTCGAGATTGAAGGGCCGCGAGCCGCGTCGTCCGAAGACGCCGATCTGGTTGCCGGTCTCGTCCACGTAGCGGTCGCGCGGCAGGCCCTGGCTCACCGCCACGACGGGAGCCTTGCTGCGGTGGGTCGCCACCAGCAGCGGCTTGGGCGTGGGGCTGAAGCCCTTGGCGTCCGGGCTGTCCTTGGGCGAGACCAGCTGGATGACCCGCAAGCCGTGGCGGCCGTCGCCCACGTAGGCGTAGAGCGAGGCGTAGCTAGCGCCGACCTGCACCGCCGTCGTGTCGTTCATGCAGCCGCCCGCGTTGAAGAAGTACGGCGCGCCGGGCTTCGTGGGCGTTTCGACGTCGACGATGGCCAGGCCATGCTTGCCCGCCGCGATGTAGGCGTAGGTCCGCATCAGCCGGATGTCGCGGGCGTCCTCCAGCGGCATCCTCGCCGCCAGGGTCGGCGACAGCGGGTGCGTGATGTCCACCACTTTCAGGCCGTCCGCGTCGCAGATGAACGCATAGCGGAACTGGATGTCGATGGCCTTCGGGCAGTTAATGTCCGGGTGCCCGAGGACTGCCACGATTTGCGGTTTGCAGGGGTCGTTCACGTCGAGCACGACCAGCCCCACGTCCGCGAGCACGTAGGCGTAGTGCCCCGCGAACTGGATGCGGATCGCGCCGTCGAGCACCCCGTCCGGGTTGAAGGTCGCCGACCGTTGCAGGAAGTTGTTCGACGGATTGCCGTCCACCAGCGTGCGGATGTTGACGACGATCAGGCCCTCGACCGAGTCGGTGATGAAGGCGTGATTGAACAACGGGTGGACCTTCTGTTCCTCGTTCTCCGGCCGCTGCGACCGCCAGCCGTCCATGGGTAACACACTCGGCAGGCCCACCCAGGTGGCGTTGCGCGAGGGCACGCGCAGCGACTGCCCGATCGGGCTGAGCGGCGATTCGAGCAACCGCTGCGCCTGATCCTTGTTGGCGATGTTCGCCGCGTCGAAGATGCGGAACCCGCCGGCGCCGTCGGCCACCATGACCCATTCGCCGTAGCGCTGGACGCAGCGGGCGTCGCACGAGTCGTGGCGGTAGGACTCCTTGAGGTAGCCGCCGTCGCAGACGTGCTGGTTGAAGTCCTTGGGGTCGAGCACGCCGTGGAAGTCGCTGCCGATCACCGGCTGCGGGAAGTCGTCGCCGCAGGTGACGCGCACCGCCTCGATGCCCTTGTTGCAGTTCGCGGTCCAGACGAAACGGCCGATCATGTCGGTGCCGTGAACGCCCAGGCCGTAGACCTGCGCCGTGACGGCGTTGTTGTCGTTGGCCGCCGAGACATGGCAGTCGGTGCAGTTCTTGGTTTCCTTGCCGCGCACGGTGTGCGGCGGGTTGGGCGTGAAGGCGTGGCCGCTAAAACCTTCGGCCGAGATGGTCGGCTGCTGGTGCAGCACCATCGCGCGGTTGCCGTCGCGGGCCGAGACGATGACGCCGCTGGCCGAGCGCACCGGGCTGGTCTTGTTGCCCTGCACGGTGCCGTTCTTGCCCAGGAAGAAGCCGTCGGTGCGCGCCGCTTCCGGATTGTAAGCCGAGTAGAACTTCGATTCCTCACCCTCGTAGTGCAGGTTCGGCGTCTTCAAGTTCGTGTAGGCGTCCAGGTGGCAACCCGAGCAGGTGTTGTTCCACGACGAATGGCAGGCGTAGCAGCTCATCGACGATTCGCTGTGCGCCAGGCAGCCTTTCTCGTCCGGCACATGGCCCCAGGTCTTGCCGTCGCGCTGGATGGTCTTGGCGTAGCGGGCCTTCTCGTTGTACTTGGCATGGCCGGGGGTAATCACGTCCTTGATCTGCGTGACTTCCCACTCCTTGCCTTTCTCCATCGACGAGCGCTGGAAGACCTTGCCGTCCCGCAGGACGAAGCGCCGTTCGCCGAAGGCCGTGCGCGAGTTGCGCAGGTCGTTGCCGCCGACGGCGTTCGAGGTCGTCAGGTTGGCGTACTCGCTGACGGTGCCGTGGCAGTCCTTGCAATTGATCTCGATCTCGTCGATCATCGCCGAGTGCAGCTGCCCGTTGCCGTGGTTGTCCTGGTAGAAGTGGCAATCGATGCAGTGCATGCCCTTGTCCATGTGGACGTCCGCCAGGTGGACGACCTTGTCGTGCCACTTCGGGTCGTTGTGATCGATGACCTTGTTCTCGGCGTCGAGCATCCGGCCCTTGCGGTCGAGTTTGTAGACGGCCTGCATCGGCCAGCCGCCGTTGTGGAAGTCGGCGAAACCCGGCACTTCCTTGGCCAGGTCGGCCATGCCGGGGTGCTTGGGGCCGCCCCAGACGCCGGTGTACTTGTCGCCGCCGACGTGGCCGGACAGGCCGGGGTTGCCGAAGCGCGAGTAGACGTCCAGCGCCTGCGTCTCGTAGTCCCACCACTGGTAGCCGTAGTAGTTGGCCGAGGCGCCGCTGCCCTGGTGGAAATGGCAGCTCACGCACTGGCTGGACGGAATGCTGCGCGTCAACTGGTGCTTGATCGGGTGGCCCGATTCGTTCTTCGGGATGCACGGGTCGTTGCCGTGGTAGAAGCCCTTGTTGCCGTACTGCGCCAGGTGCCCGGAGTGCTTCGGGTCGCGGTCGTTGGCGTAGGGCACATGGCACGACGAGCAACCGCTGGTGCGGTAGTCGCCGGGGTGGTCGTTGGTGCCCAGGAAGACCATCGTTGGGTCGTTGAGCTTGGTCTTCACCAGGTTCAGGAAGACGGCGTCGATGCGGAAGTCCGTACCGGGGCCGCGCAAGCTGGTGGCGTTGTTGTTGATTTCGAGAATGCGGAAGACGTTGCCCGGCTGCGTGATTTCAAAGCGCGGCAGCGGGTCGATGAACGGCACCACGCCGCGGTACTTGATGTCCTCCGGGGTGGCGCGCGGGTTGCTCCAGACGCGGTTGGCGACGCCGTTCTCGTTGTAGACTTCGCCCCAGCGATAAATCTTGTTCGGGGCCGAGCCATTGTTGTACAGCGCGGAGCCGGGCACCATGGCGCTGTGGCCCATGATGCTCTTGTGATTCAGCGCCAGTTCCTTTTCATGGCAGCCGCAGGTGCCGCAGGTCAGGTGCGCGATGCGCCAGTCGCCCGGATTGATGAACCGGATGAACTCCGGGCTTTCCTTGTTCAACAAGGCGAAGGTGCGTTCCGGATTGGCCGAGGTCGGCCAGCGCTCGGGGTAGCGCGGCGGAATGTGGGCGTCTTCCTTGGTCAAGGCATCCGCGCAGCCGCCGTGGCAATCCGTGCAGCCCAGCTTGACCAGCGGGCTGGCATGCATCGGCTCGATGCCCTGGTGGCAGGTCAAGCAGCCGTGGCTCTTGGCATGCACGTCCGCATCGGTCTGCTCGGAAAGGCGGCGCTCCGCGCAGGGCTCGGCGCAGGGTGGCGGCGCACCCCACAGGCCCCACGAGAGGTTGACCAGGAATGCACCCACCGCAGGCAGGACGAAGGCCAGCCCGAGGTACACACCAATAGTTTTGCGCGTCGCCATGACATCTATCATCGTTGCGCGGATCGCAAGACTTGAATGGAACGTGCGGATTGTGACGAGTGGTGCGGTCGCAGGCATTGCCGGGCTTGCGCCGCTTATGGCTTTGCCGGTGACTCTGGCGAGGCTGACGCCGGGCGGAGAATTTCCCGCCGAGAGGACGCGAATCGGCAAGCGGGAAAGGATCGTGCCGGGTCGATAGGATACACAAGTTGCGAGGTTCGACTTGCGGCCGAGTGCAGGTGCAAGAAACCCGATGCTCCAGCGGAGGCTTGGGTGCCATGCCCACGGCTTTGCGTGGGCATGAGGCCATCACAGGCTTCCCATGCCCACGCAAAGCCGTGGGCATGGCACCCCAAAAGACCCCGATACAGAGCAACCAGTTTCTTGTGCGTACACCAGCGCCGCCTTCAGCCAGTGTGGGGAAGACCGTGAACCAGACACTGTTCGGCCGGCTGTTTCTCGGGGCCTTCACGGCAGGTAGCCTCTTCCTGGGCCTGTCGCTGGAGCCCACCGCGGGCCGTGCCCAGCCGGAAGCAGCGCCGCGCGAACCGGCCGCCCAGAAGTTCGCCTTCCTCGGCGCGGCCTCGTGTTCCTCGACTGCTTGCCACAACAACGGCGGCCTGGCTGGCAGTCCGCGCAGCGAGTACACGACCTGGATGCTGCGCGACCGCCACGTCCGCGCCTACGACGCCCTGCTCACGGAACGCTCGAAGCGGATCGTGATGAACTATCGCGGTCTGAAGGACATCAAGGACGCGCACCCGGAGAAAGACCTGACCTGCCTGCAATGCCATGCGCTCGATCCGCTGGCCGCACAGCAAGGGCACCGCATCGCTTACGAGGACGGTGTCAGCTGCGAGCGCTGCCACGGGCCGGCCGAGAAATGGATCGGCGTCCACCACACCCGCGCATGGCAGACCAAGACGCCGCAGGAGAAAGCGGCGCTCGGCTTCGTGCCGCCCCAGGACACGGTGACGCGCATCCAGAGCTGCGCGGGCTGCCACGTCGGCACGCCCGAACTCGACGTGAATCATGACCTGATCGCGGCGGGTCATCCCCGACTGCTCTTCGAGTATAGTAGCTTCCTGGCCAACATGCCGCCGCACTGGGACATCAAGGCCGACAAGCGGCGCACGCCGGACCTGGAAGCCCGCGCCTGGTCGCTCGGCCAGATCGTTTCGGCCCAGGAAGCACTCAACCTCCTGGCGCATCGCGCCAAGGCCGACCCCGCCCAGGGCACCTGGCCGGAATTCGCCGAGTACGATTGTTATTCCTGCCACAGCGCGCTGAAGTTGGTGCAGCCGCGAGCCGCCGATGCCGGCCGCGCTCCCGGCGCTGCCGCCCCCAACGACTGGTACTGGACGCTGGTGCCCCAGGCGCTGCAACTGGCGGGCAGCCCGGAAGCCGGCGCGGTGCGGACCGCGCTGCACGACTTGCGCCAGGAACTGGGGCAGGCCGCGCCCGATCGCGACAAGGTGGCTCAGCAAGCGCGCGGCGCTTCGGAGCAACTCGGGCGCTGTCTGGCGAACCTGGGCAAACTGCCACTGCGCGAGGCGGCCTCGTATCGGGCGGCCTTCGCGGATATGGTAAAGGAAGGCCAGAAGCAGCAGGGCAGCTGGGACCGCGCCTGCCAACTGCACCTCGGCATGATGGCGCTTTACCAGGCAGCGGTGGATGTCGATCCGGCCCACCACCAGCCCGATGTGGCCCGGCAAGTGCGCGAGATGAACCAGAAGGTCCGCTTCCGGAGCGGTTACGACGGCCCCCGCCCGGAAGACGTGGCGGACTTCTGGCTCAAGCTGTCGAAACTGGCTCCGCGTTAGGCAATAACCGGCCCCACAGCCGTAGCGGGAGATTGGCGAGCGGCGGGGTTTATCCCCGCCGTGCGTTACCGCAACCCGGACGACGCCGACCCACGCCGCAGAGGAGTTCAGCCCATGAACAAGTTGACCTGGCTTCGGCAAGCGTTCCCCGCTGGCGCGATCGCGGCGACCCTGCTGGCAATCTGCCTCGGCGACGCCGAACCCGCCCACGGCCAGGCCAAGGATGGCGGCGACCCGTGGAAGACGGCGAAGTTCCTCGGCGCGGGCGCGTGCATGAAGTGCCATGCCAGCGGCCCCAGCGGCAACGATACCGATGACCTGGTGCTGCTCACCGAATTCGCCACCTGGCGGATGCTCGACCGTCACTCGCTGGCCTACCTCGCCCTGGAGAGCCCGCGCGGCAAGCAGATCGGCGAGGCCCTCAAGCTCGACGTGACCAAGGCGGAAACCGGCTGCCTGGCCTGCCACACGATGAACTTCCCCAAGGACCGGCAGGGCGACAATTTCAGCATCAAGGACGGTGTGAGTTGCGACGGCTGCCACGGCCCCGCCGAGCGCTGGCTGACGCCGCACTTCGCCCAGAAGAACGAATGGCGTGCCAAGACGCCCGCCGAGAAGGAAGCCCTCGGCATGCGTGACCTGCGCGACCCGGCCAAGCGGGCCACGGTCTGCCTATCGTGCCATCAGGGCGACGCCGCCGAGGGTAAGGTCGTCACGCATGCCATGTTCGCCGCCGGCCATCCGCCGCTGCGGCCAGTCGAAGTGGCCGGCCTGAGTGCCTGCCTGCCGACCCACTGGCGCGAACTCAAGGACGTGCCCTACTTCCAGAAAGCGCCGGCCGATATCCGCCGGGCGAACCGCCTCGACACGGCGACCAGCGCCCAGGCGCAACTGGTCCGGGCCTCCAGCCTGCTCGGTCTGCGCGGCGAGATGAACCTGATCGCCGCCCGCGCGGACTTCGCCGCCAAGGACAAGGCGCGCTGGCCGGAACTGGCGATGACGGCCTTCGGCGGCGGCGACGACCTCAAGCAGCGCTGGCCGGAACTGGCCCTGGCGCACACGGACTGCCTGGGCTGCCATCACGACCTGAAGCGCAATAGTCCCCGGTTGCGCGGCTTCGAGGGGCGGCCCGGCCGTCCGCAGGTGCAGCGCTGGCCGCTGGCGCTGGTACGGCAAGGTCTCGGCGCGGACCAGGCCGAGGCGGGCAACTTCCAGCAAGCCTTCGGTCTGCTCGTCCAGGCGCTGAACGACCGCCCGTTCGGCGACCCGGAAGCCGTCGCCAAATGCACCCGCGACCTGGCGCTGTGGGCCGACAAGCAGGTTGCCGCCCGCCCGCTGGCCGGCTTGCAGTTCTCGCGTGAGGAACTCTTGCAGCAGTTGCAAAACCTCTGCACGCCGCCCGGCCGGGGCTACGTCGATTACGAATCCGCCCGGCAGATTGTGTCGGCCGTCCGGGCGATCTACGGCGAGCTGAACCCGAAGCCGGCGCAGGATGCCGAAATCCGCAAGCTGCTGGCGTCGTTTGAAGCGGACTTCGACCTGCGGCCCGAAGGGGGTCGGCGGCAGCGTCTGATTCTCCTCAAGGATCGACTGGAGAAGCTCAGCGGCGCCAAGCTGCTCAACGCCCCCAAGGCACTCGAAGGCGTGGAGTTGATCGCCAATCGCGGCCTGCTGGAGACGTTCCCCAAGAAGCCGGACTCCCCGGAAACCCTGGCGGCCGGCACCGCGGTGCGGAACTACCTCGACACTCTGCGCGGCCAGGGCGGCCAGGACTTCACCGATGCCCTCCTGAAAGACCGCGAATTCCTCGAAGCGTTGACGAAGATCAACGACCAGGAAACGGAAGACTCCTTGCGCAAAACCGGCAACTACGACCTCGACGCCTTCCAGCAACGGCTGGCCGCGATGCAGAAGCTGCTGGCGGAGTAAAGCGCCCTCGGTTTCTACGGTCCCATCAAATGGTTCGCGACGCTTCGGAGAAGCGTGGAGCGACTCCACGCTTCTCCGAAGCGTCGCGAACCGTTAACGCGACACATTTCTTGGTCGCGTTGTCACTTTCCACCCGCGACATTTTGCTGGACCGCGCGCCGCGTCGACCGCTACAACGGAAAGTACCAACGGATTCATCGCCCGGTTGCTTTCCGGCTGGACTACGCATGGCCGATCATACCGCGGACCCGTCTACCGCCGCCGAGGCGCGGCCGGACTGCCAGTTGACCGAAGACCCCAACGCCTCCACCCTGGTGCGCGGCGCAGCACCCGCCGAGCAGACGTTGTCCGGCGAGACGTTGCAGGTGCCAGGCTACGAAATCCTCGGCGAACTCGGCCGGGGCGGCATGGGCGTGGTCTACAAGGCCCGGCAACTCAGTCTGAACCGGCTGGTGGCGCTGAAGATGATCCGCGACGGTGTGCTGGCCAACGAAGGCCAGCGGTCGCGCTTCCGCAAGGAAGCCGAGGCCATCGCGCGGCTGAACCATCCGAACATCGTCCACATCCACGACATCGGCGAATTGAACGGCCGGCCGTACCTGTCGCTCGAATACGTGGACGCCGCCAGCCTGAAGGAGCAGCTGGAAGGCCAGGCCGTGCCGGCGCCGCAAGCCGCGGTGCTGGTGGACACGCTGGCCCGCGCGCTGCATCACATGCACGAACGCAATCTGGTGCATCGCGACCTGAAGCCGGGCAATATCCTGCTGGCCAGCAGCAGCGCTGCGGCGCCGGCCGACCGCCTGGCGCTGCTCGCCACGGCCACGCCCAAGATCGCCGATTTCGGCCTCGCCAAGTACATCGACGCCGAGGGCAGCTTGACGCCAACTGGCAGCCCCATCGGCACCGCCAGCTACATGCCGCCCGAACAGGCGAACGGTGACAAACGCATCGGCCCGCCGGCGGACATCTATGCCCTCGGCGCTATCCTCTACGAATTGCTGACGGGCCGTCCGCCCTTCGCCGGCGATACCTGGCTGGAGACCGTGCAGCAGGTCATCAACCAGAAGCTGATGCCGCCGCGCCAGCTGCGCGGCGATATCCCGCGCGACCTGGAACGCATTTGCCTGAAGTGTTTGGAGAAAGACCCGCAGCAGCGCTATCCGACCGGGGCCGCGCTGTCCGCCGACCTGCGTGCCTTCCTGGAAGGTAAACCCATCGACGTGCGCATCGCGGCCGAGACGCAGGCCAAGCGGCTCGACAGCATCGTCGGCGGACTGCGGCCGCGCGTCAAGGCACCCTCCGACATGCCGTGGGTCGAGACCGCCGGCTATCAGATCATCGCGCCGCTGACGGACGTTACCCGGCCGCTGTCCTACCAGGCCCGGCACCTGGCCAGCGACCGCCTGGTGCTGCTGCGCGTGCTGGGCCGCCGGCCCTCCCGGCCGAACGAACTCGAAGCCTGGGAACAGCGGCTCGCCGATATGCGTCAGGAAGGTGGGGTGCTGGCCTTGCTGCGGCACCCCAGCGTGCCGCGCCTTGTCGAACTGGGCGAATGGGCCGGCCATCATTTCCTGGCCAGCGACTTCGTCGAAGGTTCACCGCTGCACCGCGCTCGCGCCGAGCGTTTCATCCCGCCGCGCGAGGCCGCCGGGCTGGTGCGCACGCTCGCCGCCGCGCTGGAGGAAGCCCACGGCCTCGGCATCGCGCACGGCGACCTGCGGCCGGACGTCATCCTGCTCGACGCGGACGGCAAAGCCTGGCTGACGAATTTCGGCGTCGTCCGCCGCGATCAGAACGATTCCAACACGTCGCAGACCGTGGCCCGGCTGCGTTACCTGGCCCCGGAGCAGACCGCTTCGGAAACCAACGAAAGCACGCCGGGCAGCAACATCTACACGCTTGGCACCATCTTCTTCGAGTTGCTGGCCGGCCGGCCGCCCTTCACCACGGCGGCCTCGCTCTGGAAAGGGTTGGAGCAGTTGCTCAAAACCGTGCCGCCGTCGCCGAGTCAGTTCGAGCCGGCGGTTCCGCCGGCACTGGATACCATCTGCCTGAAGTGCCTGCAAAAACAACCCGCCGACCGCTACCCGTCCATGACGGCGCTGCGGCACGACCTCGATCAGTACCTCGCCGCCAAGAACTGAAAGTCTACTGCGGCATTGGTTCGTAGTTCCGCCTTCAGGCGGCGAGGCGCTCGCCGCTTGAAGGCGGAACTACAAGCGACGCCGCGCCGGTCGGTGAGCAGTTCGTAGAGGATGTCCCCCAGGCCGATCACGGTTGAGCTTCCGCCGCCGCCGCACGCTCCGCGATGACTTCGAGCAGCAGCGGGTGCCGGCCCAGGGGTTCAGCGAGCAGGAACTCGGTTTGAGGGAAGCGTTCGGCCAGGAGTTGCCGGGCGGCGGTCAGGTCGCGGCGGACATGCACGCCCGCCGAGAGGAAGTAGGGCAGCAGGATCACCCGCGCCGCGCTTTGCTCCACGCAGCGCTGCCCGCCGGAGGCGATGTCCGGCTGCGCCAGTTCCAGGAAGCACGCCTCGACCACCGCGTACCGGCCGCGCCGCCGCATCTCCAGCACGACATGATGCAGATCGGCGTTGGCTTCTTCCTGCCGGCTGCCGTGCGCGATCAGCAAGAGTGCGGTGGTCATGCGGTCGGTTCCAATTTCAACAGCCCCTCTCCCCTGGCGGGAGAGGGGTTGGGGTGAGGGGGAAGTCCTGGCACATTTCAGCCCCCTCACCCCACCCCCTCGCCCGCCCGGGGCGAGGGGGGGTGGCAGTTGGAACCGAACGCATGACCACCCCACTCGTGCGGGTCGCGCCCGGCAG
>JAEUIF010000839.1 GCA_016795185.1 Planctomycetia bacterium
AGCAGCACTTCGGCTTCCTTCTGCGCACTGATGTCGCGCAGGATGGTCGAGAAGTATTCGACCGCGCCGCCGGGCGCGCGATGGACAACCAGCACCTGGGAGGTCGGCACCTGCCGGCCGTCCGCCGTCCGCAGCGCGGTCTCGCCCCACCAGACGCCCGCGCGTTCCGCCGCGGGAATCCCTTCCCGGAAGATGCGCTTGCAGGCCCATTCCGGATGAAAGCTCTTGAGCGGCAAGCGCGGCGCGGTTTCGCCGAGCGGCACGCCCAGCAACCGCCGCGCGGCGCGGTTGAGCCACAGGGTCTGGCCCGCCGGATCGAAGCTGGCGACCAGGTCGCTGGTCGCTTCGAGGATGTCGATGAGCCGCGTCCGCGCTTCCTCGGCCCGGCGGCGCTCGGTCAGGTCGCGGATGAAGGCGGTGAAGGCCAGCGTCCCCCCAACGTGAATGGTGGTGATCGACAGCTCGATGGGGAATTCGCTGCCGTCGGCCCGCATGGCCGTGGTTTCCACGCGCCGGCCGAGTACCGGCCCTTCGCCGGACGCCAGGTAGTGTGCCAGTCCTTTGCGGTGGGCGGGCCGCAGGCCAGGCGGGATCAGCAGTTCCGCCAGGTTGCGGCCCACCGCGTCCGACCGCCGATAGCCGAAAGTCCGCTCGGCGGCCGGATTGAACTCCAGGATGGTGCCGGCGCAGTCCATCGAGACGATGGCGTCCAGCGCCGCCTGGACCAGCGCTTGCCGGCGCGCCTCGCTCAGCCGGAAGTCGTCCGTCGGCGACGAGGAAGACATGTGCGCGAACTCCCGCCCAGGTGACGATCGCGAGCGACGTCGCCTGAAGTATACTGCGGATTTGGTCGCCCCGTCACCAGTCCACGACGGAGCCATCGTCCTGGTCGTAGCTCTCCTGGCTCCGCCAATCGTGGTTGAGCTGGTCGGCCAGGGCGTTTTCGTCCAGTTCGATGCCCAGGCCAGGCCCGGTCGGCAACTCCAGGTAGCCATTGTTCACGACGAACGGCTTCCTGAGATAGCCTTCGCCCAGGCTGACCTGCTCCTGGCAGAGAAAGTTCGGGATCGACGCCGCCAGTTGCACGCCTGCCGCCAGGGAGATCGGCCCCAGCGGGTTGTGCGGCGCGATCGCGGCGTAGTAGGCTTCCGCCATGCCGGCGATCAGGCGGGTTTCGGTGATGCCGCCCGCATGGCACAGGTCGGGTTGCAGCACCGTCGCCGCCTTCTTCTCCAGCACCTCGCGGAAACCCCATTTCGTGTAGACCCGCTCGCCGGTGGCGATCGGCAGGTGCGTGCCGCGGGCGATCTCCGCCATCACGTCGTGGTTCTGGCACTGACAGGGCTCTTCCACGAACATCGGCAGGTACGGCTCCAGGCCCTTGATGAGCACCTTGGCCAGCGCTGGGCTGATGGCGCCGTGAAAGTCGATGCCGATGTCCACGTCCTCGCCGCCGGCCTTGCGCAGCAGCGCGAACTGCTCGACCGCGTAGCGCACCTCGGCCGGCGTCTCGATGTAGCGTGCCGGCCGGCGCTTGGCGGGGCCGGTCTTGAACGCGGTGAAGCCCTGCTTCTTCTTTTCGAGCAACACTTCCGGGGTGCGGGCGTGGGCATAGACGCGGACCTTGTTGCGCGTCGGCCCGCCGAGCAGTTCGTAGACCGGCACTCCGAGCGCTTTGCCCTTGATGTCCCAGAGCGCCTGGTCGATGCCGCTCAGGGCGCTGGTGAGGATCGGCCCGCCGCGATAGAACGCATGCCGGTAGATCGCCTGCCAGTGGTGCGCCACCTGCCGCGGGTCTTTGCCGACGAGGTACGGTTCGATTTCCTTGACCGCCTCGCGGACGGTGAGCGCGCGGCCCTCGACCACGGGTTCGCCCAGGCCGACGATGCCGGCGTTGGTGTGAACCTTCAGGAACAACCAGCGCGGCTTGACCAGGAACATTTCCAGCTTGGTGATCTTGAGCGGGTCTTTCTTCGCGATGGGCGCATCTTTCAGCGCTTGCTCGCCGGCCAGGTCGTCGGGTGCCAGCGCGGTCCAGCCCAGGCCCGCCGCGGCGCCGGCGAGCAGGGAACGACGCGAGAGAGGTCGCATGGTGATTCTCCATGAGGTTGAGGTGAGCCAAGCAGGCGTCGGCATGGCCTGTTACTTGCGAGGCGCGCGGCGGGCGTCAGCTCGCTGTCGGCACAGCCAGTAGCTGGCACCACCAACAGCGGGCTGACGCCCGCCGCGCGCCTCAAGTCAGCTGCGGCGGAGATAAACCCCGCCGCGCGCCTCGAATAGCAATACGAGAGATTGTCCTTCGCGCCGCCACCCCGCAGCGGGTACTCTGGGGCGCAATATCCCGCCCCGGTCCTCCAGGAGTTCCCGCGATGCGCTGGCTGCCGCTCTACGGTTCGATCTATCTCGCCTCCTTGCTAGTGGCCCTGCATGCCGCCGACGCGCCCCCGAAGAACGACAAGCCCATCGCCTTCAAGGGGGCGAAAATTCATACCGCCGCCGGCGCGCCCATCGAGCGCGGCACGCTGGTCGTCCACCAGGGTAAGATCGTGGCCGTCGGGCCGGATGCCGACACGCCGATTCCCGCTGGCGCGGAGGTCCGCGACGTGT
>JAEUIF010000862.1 GCA_016795185.1 Planctomycetia bacterium
TCTGACAGACGGCGGCCCAGGTCTCGACGCTGGGATCGACCTTCGCGCCGGACTTCACGGTCTTCTTGAACTTCTCGACGAAACGGACGACGGCTGCGGTTTCCTGGGTGGACGGCACCCGGCTCAGCGCCGCGCGATACAGTTCGTTCACGCGGGCGGTGTCGTCAGGCAGCGTCAGCAGCCGGCGGGCGGTGTGCTGGGCTTGCTCCATGACGAACGGGCTGTTGAGCAGGTAGAGGGCCTGTGTCGCCACCGTGGTGGTATCGCGCCGGCCGGTGGTCACGTCGGCGTCGGCGAAGTCAAATACCTCGAAGAGTTTCGGCAGGTCGTTGCGGATCACGGGCAGGTAAATGCTGCGCTTGACGCTGGCGTCAATTTGCGCTTGCAGACCGCCCTGCGAGTTGTTGTCGATCGCCCGCTCGGCCAGCGTGGAGACGGCCGAACCGCCGCGCGTCGGGTCGAGCCGGCCGGAAACCTGTAGCAGCGCATCGCGAATCACCTCGGCATCGGCGCGGCGGCGGAAAACACGACCGAACAGCTTGTTCTCCGGATCGGCCTTGAGCAAAGCTGCATCCGCGGTCGCGCTCAGCTGATAGGCCCGGCTGAGCATGATCTCACGGATCAGCGTCTTGACGGACCAGCCCTCGTCGATGAAGCGCCGTGCCAGGTAGTCCAAGAGTTCTGGATGCGTGGGTTTCTCGCCCTGGATGCCAAAGTTGTCGACCGTGCGAACCAGGCCCTCACCGAACAGGTGCTTCCAGATGCGGTTGACCATGACCCGCGCCGTCAGCGGGTGGTTCGGGTCGGCCAGCCATTGCGCCAGTTCCAGGCGGCCGGATTGATCGGACGGAATAGAGAGCTTGGGCGCGTTTGGAGCCGTGGCTACCGTGAGAAAGCCGCGCGGCACGTTGTCGCCCAGCATGTGCGGGTTGCCGCGCAGGTTGACGCGCACGTCCGCCGGCTTGGCATCGTCCTTCACCGCCATCACCAGCACCGGCGGCGGCGGGGCGGCCGCCTTTAGCTTTTTCTCTTCCGCTTCCAGTTCCTTCAGTCGCTTCTGCGTGTCGGCAATGTGCTGCTTGACCAGGGCCGGCACGCCCATTGCCATTTCGGGGTCATTGCCCAGCGCGCCGGTCGGCACAAAGCGGACGGCATCGACGATCACGTAGCCGTCGGTGTCCTTGTTGGAAATCGTGACCGTGCTCTCGCTGCCGGCGTTGAAACGGTACTTGCCGACCAAGCGGAACAGGTTGTCGAGCTTCGGCGGCTCTTCCTGATTGATAATGACCGTCTTCTCACCCTCGGCGGACTTCACGGTGACCGGGGTCTTCGTCGAGCGGCCCTTGGTGGCAGTGTAGGAAATGTAGACTTCATATTCGCCGGCCTTGGGCAGCTTCGGCGTGAAGATGACCGACTTCTCGCCCTTGCCGGTCTTGTCGTCGTGAATGTAGCCGTCGCCGACGTAGGGTCGGCTGAAGGTCGAAGGCTTCCAGTAGCCGACCAGCTTGGCTTCCTTGTCGTCCACGGTGACGCCGAGCAGAGTGCCCGGCACCCGCATGGTCGCCTTGTCCTCGTGGCCCTTCAGTTCGGCCTGGGCTTTCTTGATCTGCTCGGCCAGTGCCGTGAGCTTCTTCTGATGCTCCTTCTGGGCGGCGAACTGCTCCTCGCCGCCCGGACCCAGCGGACGGACCATCCAGCCGGAAACGACCGGGTTGCCGAGCTTGAAGCTGTCCAGGGTGCGCGTGCTGTGCAGGATGCCGGCCAGGGCGTAGTAGTCGGTGGTCGGCACCGGATCGAACTTGTGGTCATGGCAGCGAGCACACCCAAGAGTCATGCCCATGAAAGCGCGGCCAATGGTCTCGACCTGCTCATCCACCACGTCCAGCCGGCGCTTGACGAAATCGCGGTCGGCCAGCACTTTCGGCCCGAGGACCAGGAAGCCAGTGGCGGTCAACTGCTCATCCTTCTGGGCCTGCGTCTCGCCGGGCATCAGGTCGCCGGCCAGCTGTTCAATGACGAAGCGGTTGTACGGCTTGTCCTTGTTGAAGGCGTCAATGACGTAATCGCGGTAACGAAACGCTTCGTGAAAGGTCAGGTTCTCGTCCTTGCCGTTCGAGTCGGCGTAACGGGCCACGTCGAGCCAGTGGCGCGCCCAGCGCTCGCCGAACTGGGGCGACGCCAGCAGCCGGTCAATCAGACGTTCAAACGCCTGCGGGCTGGAGTCCTTGACGAAGGCGTCGATTGCTTCGGGCGTCGGCGGCAGGCCAGTGAGCGCGATGCTGGCGCGACGCAGCAGCGTGAGCTTGTCGGTGTCGGCCGCGGGTCGCACCTTGGCTTCGACGAAGCGGGCGAACAGGAAGCGGTCAATGTCGTTGCGCGACCAGGTTGTATCGGCGGGCGGCGTCCCCGGCTTCAGCGGCTGGAATGACCAAAACTGGCGACCCTTCTCGATGTCCACCGTCTGCGGCTTCGCCACGGTCGCCCCGCTGTCGCGCGGGTCGGGTGCGCCGATTTTGATCCAGTGCTCGAAGTCCGCGATGATGCTGTCCGCGAGTTTCTCGTTCGGCGGCATGTCGATTTCGTCGTGCCGCAGGGCCTTGAGCAGCAGGCTGTCCGTGGGCTTGCCGGGCACGAGGGACGGCCCGGAGTCACCGCCCTTGAGCAGCCCGAGGCGCGTATCCACGAGCAGTCCGCCCTTGACCTTCTTGGCCTCGGTGGAATGGCACGAGTAGCAGTGCTTTACCAGGACCGGACGAATCTTCTGCTCGAAGAACTGAACCCCGGCGGGGTCGTTGGCGCGGGCGCTGTTGGGTACGATCAGGACGATTGCCAGGGCGGCGAATCGGAGAGCAACTGCTCGCATGAAGCGAATCCTCGGAGGAGGCCGGCGAAAATCAGTTCAAGCATAGCTCATCCTCCAAGAGCCGAACTTTATGAAACTGGACAATTTTTTCGGCTGTGACGAGGATTAAGGTGCTTTCTGCGCCCGAGGTTGTCCAATTTCCGAGCGAACGGGACTATCCAATTAGGAGAACACATGACGGTCCCGCTGCCACCCGAACCGCTGACGACGATCCCCGGTGAACTGCCGCCGGAACGGGTCGATGAGTTCGTGCGCCTGCTCGGCCAGAACCAGCGCCGCATCTTCCTGTACATCATGGGTTTAGCGCCGAACTGGAGCGACGCGGAGGAAATCGTCCAGAACACGAACCTGGTTCTGTGGCGGGAGTTCGCCCAGTTCCAGCCGGGCACCAACTTCACGGCCTGGGCCTGCAAGGTGGCGTTTCACCAGGTGCTGGCCTGGCGTAAGCGCAAGCAGCGCGACCGTTTGCAGTTCAGCGACGTCTTCCTCGAAGCGGTGGCCGAGGACAGCGCTGCCGCTGCCGACCTGCTCGAAGAGCGTTCGGCTGTCCTGGCTGGTTGCATCGATAAGCTGCCAGACAACCAACGCGCCTTGATTCGTCAGCGCTACGCCGAAGGGCTGTCGGTGGAGGCCATCGCCCAGCAGTGCGACCGCACCGTCGAGGCGGTCTACCGGGCGCTGAGCCGTATACGCCAGACCCTGCACGAATGCGTCAGCAAACAGCTGCCCCTGGGGAGCCAATCATGAACCGCTCCGACGACTGGCAAGCCGAACTACAGCCGCTGTGCGAGGCCGCCATCGAAGACCGCTTGACGCCGGAACAGCAGGCGCGGCTGGAACAGCTGGTCCTGGCGAATCCGGAAGCCAAGCGCTACTACGTCAGCTACTTGCATCTGCACGGCTGCCTGCGCTGGTCGGCGGCCGATCCGTCGCTGATGGAACGAGGGACGAACAGGGCCACATTCCCTGAAGTAGTTGGGCAAAGCCGCAAGCGGCGCGTTTATCCGGGCTTGTTAGTCGCGGCGGCCGTCGTCCTGGCGGTTGGTCTCAGCTGGCTGCTGCTCGGCGAACGCCAGGTGGCCACGCTGGCCAGCGGCGGCGGGTGCAAGTGGGACAGCGGTTCGTTGCCGACCGAGACCGGCGCGCGGCTCGGTGTGGGGCGTTTGCGGTTGGCGGAAGGTGTGGCCTGCATCGTCTTCGACAACGGCGCGGAAGTGAAGCTCGAAGGCCCCGCCGAACTGGAACTGGTTTCGGGTGAGCGCTGCGTGCTGCGTTCTGGCCGGCTAGTCGCCAAGGTGCCGCCTTCGGCCATCGGCTTCACGGTCGATACGCCGACCGCGATCTTCATCGACCAGGGCACGGAGTTCGGCGTCAACGTGCGCGACGGTCAGGCGTCGGACTTGCAGGTGTTCAATGGCGCGGTCGATGCGCAGCACCTTCAATCGGGCAAGGTCGAACGGTTGCTCACGGGCCGCAATCGCCGCTACAGCAGCGGCGACGTGGTCGATTTCGATCCGCGCGCCGAGAAGCCGGCCGTTTCCCTGCCGGGCCCGCGGCCTGGCGGCGAGGAAGCACGCGTCGTCCACATTTCGACGGCGCTGGGCCGCGGCAAGGATGCCTACGTGCAGCCGTTATTTCCCTCACCCAACAGTTCGGAAATCCTGCTGCTGGTGAAGAACACCGTCAATGAGAAGTCGGACTTCAACCGCAAGGCGTACATCGGCCTGGACCTGGCTTCGCTGGCGGGCCTGCGCATCCTCGACGCGCAGCTCAGCTTCACGTTTACACCCACCGGCATGGGCTTCGCCTCGGAAGTGCCCGATGCGACCTTTGTCGTTTACGGCCTGACCGACGAAGCCGCCGACGGTTGGGATGAAAAAACATTGCGCTGGAAAGATGCTCCCGCCAACGGTCCCGGCGGCGGCGGCGTTGACCTCGAGAAAGTGACGCCCGTGGGCCGCTTCGAGATCAAGCAAGGCGTGCTCGAAGGCAGCCGCAGCATCGGCGGGCCGGCGCTGACCGACTTCCTGAACCGCGATACCAACGGCATCGTCACATTTATTTTGATTCGAGAGACCAAGGGCAGCGGCCGGGCCGACATGGTCCACGGCTTCGCCAACAAGGAACACCCCCACCTGCCGCCGCCCACCCTGAAGCTGACCGTCGCACCGCGTTGAGGTATTCCTTCGTTGTGTTGGCTCTGACTCCGCCACTTCGCCACCGGTGGTGTGGCGGAGCCAGGAAAAACGGGTGGGTCCGCCACTTCGCCATCCAGGCAAGTGGCGGACCCAGCCGTTTGCATGCGCCGAGATTCTACTTGTCGTTCGACGGTGTGGAAGTGGACGACGAGGACGATGGCTCGCGGGGCGGAGGCAGGACGCCCTTGAGCGTGAGGTAGAGGTCGGGTACCGGCTGGGCGCGGCGCAGGAACAGCAGTGCGAACGCGGTATCCAGGTAGACCGTCTGCTGGCCGGAAGCCCAGTAGCCTTCCTTGTCCTGCCAGGTCAGGAGCTTCTTCGCGCCCCATTCGTACCAATCGATCTTGCCAATCTTTTCCTTGTCGAAGGCCACCGCTACCCGCTCGACCGACCAGAGGGCCATGTAGACAAAGGTGCTATTCGCCTCCCACTTGTTGGCCGCGATGCCGACGAAACCGAAGTTGCCCGCGGCCGGCTGCTTCTGACGCGGGTCTTTCGGTTTGGCATCCTCCAGCATCAGCTTTTCGAGCGCGGCGAACCCCTTCACGACGGCCGGGTCTTTGGCCAAGTCGCGCAGGCCCTTGCCGGGAGCCGGCTGCGCGCCGGCCTTGCTCTTGGAATACTTGACCAGGGCGACCTCATTGGCCGAGCCGTGGCAGGTGAGCAGGCCGAGCAGGCCAGCACCCGTCATGCAGGGCGTGGTGAAGCTGGCCCCACCGAGGCCGTTGCGCGTGCCGTAAGGGAAGCTGCCGTCCGCGTTCTGATTCGCCCGGCACATCTTTTCGTAGGTCGTCATCGTGTAGACGACCGGCACTTGATGCCGGCGGGCCACCCACAGGGCCTGAATGGCGAACTCGGAGCAACTCTGTTCGGTCATGCTGACGCCGCCGATGCCGCCAAAGCCCCCAATCCCGCCCCCGCCGTTCATCTGCTGGGCGGCAGCGGCCTTGGTCAGCTTGGCCAGGCCCTGGAGGTACTGCGATTCGTTGGTGTGGTTCAGCTTGCGCACGTCGCTGTCCGCCAGCTTCGGGCAGGAGTAACCCCAGCCGCCGTCCTTGTTCTGGCCGGCGACCAGCCGAGCCGCCATCGTCTTGACGTGCTCGGAATCCTGGCCGTTGTTCAGGCGGTCGAAGAACAGCACCGCCGCCCCCAGGCTGTGCGTCCAGGTCAGTTCCGGCAGCGCCTTGCGCAGATAGTCGGCCGCCTTCTGGATGACTGGATCGTCCGGCTTCACGTCGGCTTCGAGCAAGGCCAGCCCGGCCAGCGCCGTGACGCCCACGTCCATCGCGGAAAAGTGATCGGTGACGCCCTTCTGCTCGACGCCACCAATTCGGAGGCCACCGCCACCGAAGCCGTTGCGATGGTAGGGCCAGCTGCCGTTCTTGTTCTGGTTTTCCTTGAGGTACGCGACGCCGCGTTCGATGGCCTGGGCGACAGCATCCTTATCGACGCCCGGCGGCACGTCGGCGGAAGTCGCCGGCAAGGAGCAGAGCAGCAGCGCGAGCAATCCGGCCAGAACGCCGGCCCGAAACGTGGCACGTTGCATGACGGTTCCCCTCAGGGACGCGAAGACGTGAAGGTGAATGCCACTGTGACCAAGTGTAGTTCCCGCTGGAGGGCCTCCGGGTACGGAATTTGTCGAAGAATTGGAGAATCAATGCAAATCAAATCATGCAAACAACTTGCAGCGCAATAACTTGGCGGACCAAAGCGCTGCCGGCGAGGGATTTAGGCGGAATCAAACGAATGCTTCTTCCAGCTGCAATGGTACACTTTTGCAGCTGACGGCGTAATCTAGCGTCCTCAGCAGTATCCTGGTGACGGCCAAGCGCCTGGAACACAGTTTCCTGGACCTGGCCGTGGGTTGGTTGCGGCAAGGCCAAGCGCCGGCGCTGCCGCCGGGTCCACTCCCCAGCCCGATCGGCCCCTGACAGCGTTGGCCTCCGGCCGCTCTGCTCCCGGTACGTCCGCAGGGCGGTAACCAGGTACGATTTTTCAATGGAGGGTAAAAGGCAAATTCAAAACAGAAAACTTGCCGAATTGATAAACGAATAATGCCAAAGCTTGTTTCTGCTTCAGCCGTGAGCTGTACGACGGCGACGGTTTGGGGGAAAATAAAGAGGGAAAATAAAGAGGGCGCAATTCGATTCCGCATCGAATGCGGAGGCGACGAGCCTCCCCACAATCCTGCCAAACGGCGGTGCGTCGAAGCAAGAACAGTTCGTGCGTTTCGTCTATTTTGGCGGACAGGGTGCAAAACCCCAAGAAAAACACCCTGTCCGTCAGGGGGCGGAGTTCGCGGACAGGGTCAGCCGGCGGCGCGGTTACGTCTGCGCGGGCGGGCAGGTGATGAGCACGCGCGTGCCTGACCTGGCGGGGCTGACATGCTCGACGGCCGGCAACCAGGGCACGGTCAACACGCACTTCAACCTGGCAAAGAATACCGAACGAAACGCGAGTAATCGAATCGGCTTTTCAAGGTCGCCGGGTGGGTTGGCTCACTTCGCCAGCGGCATCAGGTGGCCCCATGAGAGCAAATGCGGGTCGGCGGGCATAGGGTCCGCGGGCTTCAGGAAGCCGCCCATGAACAGCACGCCGACGTGGAAGTAGACCGCGTCGGCGTCTGACGGGCTGCCGGGGTAGTGGCCGAAACCGCCGTCGGGGTTGCGGCAGGTCAGTACCCAGTTGACCGCCTTCTGGATTGACTTTTGGCAGTCCGGATCGTTGGTGCCGAGTTGCCGGAGCGTGAAGACCGCGTCGAAGCAGCCGTGGCGGTCGCGCGCCGGCGGGTTGAGCGACCAGCTGCCGTCCGGCTTCTGCTCGCGGACGATGCGCTTCAGCATGGCGTCGTTCTTCGGCGTCGGCACGTTCATCAGCCGGTAGAAGTGGGCCGCGTGGAACGTGGACGCAATGTGGTTGTGCACGTAGCCGTCCTCGGTCTGCGGCATCTCGGCACGAATCTTCCGGTCCAGTTCCGTCGGCAGTTGTTTGCCGGCGGCCAGGTAGGCCAGCGGGAAGAAACTCGTGCAATAGGCCGGCAGCGTCTTGTAGTCTTCCTTGAGGATCGCTTCGTACACCGGGATCGGGTCGTACTTCGGCTTCACGCCGAGGGCCCGCAGGGCGACCAGTCCCTGCGTGGTGTTGTAAGTGCGGGCCAGCGTGGTCTTCGGGTCGTAAGTGCCGCCGACGTTGACGAACGCGCCGTCGGCCTGCTGCCGGCTTTGAAACCATTCGATAGTCTTCGCCTCGTGGGCCAGCTTCCAGCCGAGCGACTTGTGCAACGTGACCGCATAGGTGGACGGCGCCAGGTCGCTCGCCGCCGAATCGGACATCCCCTTGTACGCCGGATCGATGCCCGGCTGGTACGAACCGTCCGGTCGGGCGGTCTTCTGCCAGAAGGCCTTCAGGCCATCGAGCACTTCCTGCGGCGCGGGGCGTTTCACTTCGTCCGCGAACGCGCTGCACGCGACGGCTAGCCATAGCCCGATGACGCTGACGTACCGCATGACCATCCCCCGCTGGCACCCCGTTTGATGAATCGGCACTCCTGGCAGTGCCTCGCATTCTCGGTCAGCGCCGGCTTCGCCTCAAGCGCTTTCTTCCTTGCTTCTACCGCGGCCCTTTTCGACAATGCAGGCCCAATTGCACCTGGAGGCCCTCTGCCATGTCGAAGCTGCCGTTGCCTCTCCTCGTCTGTGCTGTTCTATGGCTGACCGCGCACGCCGCGTGTGCCCAGCAGGAAAAGACCTTGAAGGGCCATACCGGCTGGATCGGCGCGCTGGCCTTCTCTCCAGACGGCAAGACGCTGGCGTCCGGCAGCGGCGACCACACCGTCAACCTGTGGGACCCCGCCACTGGCCAGATGAAACAAACGCTCAAGGGCCACACCGATTACGTGGACGCCCTCGCGTACAGCAAGGACGGCAGCCTGCTCGCCACGGGCAGTTTTGACGGCACCGCGAAAATCTGGGATGTGACGAAGCAGCAGGAAAAATTCACGCTGCGGGGCCATCGCGGCGTGGTCTTCGCCGTGGCCTTCAGCGCCGACGGGCAAACGCTCGCCACCGGCGGCATGGACGCGACCATCCGCCTCTGGGACGCCGCCACCGGCAAGCCGAAGGAATTGCTGTCCGGCCATCTCTCCTGGGTGAACGCACTGGCCTACTCGCCGGACGGCAAGACGCTGGCCTCCGGCAGTTCCGACGGCACGGTCAAGCTCTGGGACGCCGGCTCGCCGAAGCCGCGCGCCAGCCATGAAGCCCTGTCCGCCGAGAACCGTCCGCTGGGCGAGGTCCGCTCCCTGGCTTTCACGCCGGACGGTAGCACGCTGGCCGTCGGCGTCCGCTACGGCTTCATCCAGGTACTGGACGGCAAGACCCTGAAGCTGCAACACACCTTCAAGGGCCACGTCAGCGATGTCTGGTCCGTCGCCTTCACACCCGACGGCAAGACGCTCGTCAGCGGCAACGGCGACTGGGACAAGCCAGGCGACATCAAGCTCTGGGAGGTCGCAACCTGGAAAGAAAAATCAACGCTCAAGCACACCGGCGAAGTGCTGACGGTGGCCGTCTCGAAGGACGGTGGCATCGCGGCGGGCAGCTGGGATCAGACCATCAAGGTCTGGACGGCAAAGTAAGCCCCAGCGAATTCGGCAATTGGAAAAACCACCGCCCCGGCAGGTCGTACTGTCAGCAGTTCGAGCGGCCGGGGCGGTGATGCTATCGTTGATGTTTCACTGCTCTCCGGTGAGTAGCCCGACGGCCTGGCAGCCAATACTTGCTGCCAGCAGGGCGATTGCGGTGTTTGCTCACTTCTTGGGGCGGAACCCACCACCCGCCGGCGGCCTCCAAGCCGAACGCATCATCCCTTGGGCGCGGCCCAGCTGGTTGCCCATCGGCGGCGTGGCGCGCGCGAGGCTTTGCGGCTGCACGGGCGGCTTGGGATTGACGTTCGGTTTGGGAGTCTTCGCGGCGAGGGCGAAGGGATTTTGACCCTGCGGCGACATCGGCCGGGCGCGCGCGTCGAGCGGGGTGTTCTTCAGCCGATCCGCGAAGGGATTCTTGCTGTTCGGTCCCGGCTCCATCGGCGGCTTGCTCAGCGGGGTGTCTTTCAGCCGCGACAGGTCTTTCAGGCCGTCGAGTTTGGGCACGGGGTTCTTGTTCTTCCAGTCCGCCAGCTTCGGATACTTGTTCAGGTTGGCGTTGAGCAGGCGGTTCGCCGCGTTGGTCACGTCTACACTGCCGCCATCGCCGCTGCCACTGCCGCTATCGTAGCTGTCTCCGTACCCGTTGCCGTAGCCACTGCCGCTGTCGCCGGTGCCCGAGCCCGTTCCCGAACCGGAGTTGTAGTCGGAGTAAGCCTGCTGGGCTAACTCGGCCAGTTCTTGCAAGAGCTGGTAGTAATCGCTGTTGCTCTGCTGGGTGGATTCGGGAATCGTGCCGCCATAGGTCGAGTACCAGCCGCCGACGGCCGCGTTGTAGTCGTCCGAGTTCGTGCCGCTGAGGTACTGCTGGATCAGAGCGTTGACGACTTCCTGATACTGCTTCCCGACCGCCAGCGCATAGTCGATGACCTCGGTCGAGGGCACATCCTCGACGACGTAGCTCCCGTCCTTGGACTTGTAGGTGCCGTAACCGTAGGACTGCCAGGTGTTGTCGGCCGTGTCGCCCGCGGTGCGGTGGGTGTAGTCTTCGAGCAACTGGGTGTACTGCTGCATCAGCTTGGGGTTGCCCTTCAGCCGGGCGGCCCAGCGGTCGGCGGCAGCGCTGCGGGCCTTCGCGTGCGCGGCGGCCGCGCCGTCGAGGATCGTCGTGATGAGGTCGCGGCCCGGCGGCGTGGACCAGGCCCCGCC
>JAEUIF010000877.1 GCA_016795185.1 Planctomycetia bacterium
ACGCTCTACAAACTGCACGGCAAGGCCGAACGGGTGGATGAGTATGTCAGTAAGGGCGGCCATGACTACCGGCCCGATCTGCGCATCGCGGCCTTCCAATGGATCAACAAGCACATCAAGAACGATGCGGGCGAGGTCAAGGATTCCGCCGAGTACACGCTGTTCAAGCCCGAAGAGCTGCGCGTCTTTCCGGAAGACAAGGACCTCCCCGCCGATGCGCTCAACCACAAGATCGACGAGACGTTCGTCAAACGGGCAGAAGTAAAGCTGCCGGAAGCGGGGAAGTTTGACGCCTGGAAGCAGGGGTTAATGAATGAACTGCGGGCGAAGTCGTTTCGGGCTTTCCCGGAGCGAATTCCCGCGAGTAAAGAAACACCTGCCGCTGCCGGCGGTGCTGATCTTCTGCTTCGCACGACCGAGCCAGGTATCCAGGCGAGGATCACCCAAACGCACATACAATTTGACCCAAAGCCGAATGCCAAATGGGTGCTCATCGATCTTGAGCCGCAACCTAAGGGCCTGCCGGAATGGAGCCGGTCAATTGTCCGTGACAACGACGACTACGCGATTCTCGCGCCTCGGGGCATTGGTCCGACCGAGTGGACGCGCAAGTCGCCGCCAAATTACGTCGAACGATCCCATGCCCTTTTGGGCCGAACCGTGGACCAAGGACGTGTCTGGGACATCGCCGCCGTTTTGCGAACGTTCGACAGTCAGAATGATGGAGCGCCAGCGCTAAAAGTCATCGGCCGTGGCGAGGCCGGCATCCTGGCCGCTTACGCCGCCCTGTTCGAGCCGTCGATCAAAGAAATCGTCATCGTCGATCCGCCGAATTCGCACAAGGACGGCCCGACGTTCCTCAACGTGCTGCGCGTGCTGGACATTCCCGAAGCCCTCGGCATGCTTGCGCCGCGCAAGCTGACGCTGGTCAACGCCAAGGACAAGGCGTTCGACCGCACCGAACAGATTTACAAACTGGCCGGCGCGGCAGGAAAGCTGCTGCGGAAATAATGGCTGGTTCAGGAATTTCACTCGGCCGGGCGCTCGTAGTTCCGCCTTCAGGCGGCGAGCGACTCGACCGCCTGAAGGCGGAACTACGAACTTGAATCGCTTTTCGTGGTGCGAAGGCGGCCAGGCATCGGGTATTCTGGAAGGAAAGCACGTCCCCAGCAAACGTTGCTCGAAGCTCTTCACCTGCCGCGGAGATGCTCCATGGCTGGGACCTGGCTCAGCTGTCCGCATTGCCTGCTGTTCTTCCTGCACCCCGAACACACGCCGCAGCCGTCGCAATGCCCCGGTTGCGCGCAGTTGCTGCCGCCGCCGGCCGAGGACCCGGACGACCTGGAATGGTTCTACATCGAGAATCGGCAAAAGCTCGGGCCGGTCAAGTTGTCGCGGTTGCAGGAACTGGCCGCCAGCGGTCAGTTGCCGCCCGACGGGATGGTGCTGGAGAAGGGTACGAGCAAGTGGGCCGTCGCGGCCGACGTGCCCGGCCTCTTCGCGGAAGCACTTGCCGTAGCCCCCGAAGCCACACCGTACGAGGAACCTGCACCCACCCCCGTGGCCACGGTCTACGAGGAACCCGCGCCGCCGCCGCCCCCGGCGGTTCCTGCCACTCCGCGCAAGTTTCTGCCGCGCTGGTTCTACCAGGATGGCGGGCAACAGGTCGGTCCCGTGGGCTTCGCCCGGCTGCGGGAACTCGCGGATGCAGGACAGTTGCAGCCGCACACTGTCCTGTTGCAGCAAGGCGCGGACGAATGGGAGCCGGCCAGCAGGATCGACGGCCTGTTTCCGGCGGAGCCACCAGCACCGCCGCCCGCGACGCCTCCCGTGGCAGTCATGCCGACAGTAGAGCCCACGCCCGCAGCGCCCGGGTGGTTCTACGTCGAGCACAAACGCAAGGTCGGCCCCGTCGGCCTCGAACGGCTCCAGGAACTGATCGACGCGGGCCAGCTGAGTGCCAGCGACATGGTGCTGCCCCAGGGGTCGGCGCAGTGGGTCGCGTTGCAAGCCTTGCCCGAACTGGCCCCACTGTTCGCCGTGGCGGATGCGCCGGCTCCCGTGGTCGAACCCGAACCAGTGGTCGAACCCGTCGCTCCGGCTCCGCTTGCGATCACGGAAGAACCGACAGTCGCCGCCGCCATCGTGGAGGAAGTGCCCGAGGAACCGCCGATCGAGTCGGTCGCGGTCGCGGTGATAGAAGAGGTTCCCGCGCCGGTCGTTGAGCCACCAGTTGCTGTCGCGCTTTCAGTCGAGAGCGCTCCAGCGACGCCGATTGAAGAACCCGAACCCGTGGCAGTCGCCATTTCCGTCGAACCGCCACCTGCGGTTAATGGGCAGCCGGTCCCTGCCGCAGTCGCCGTGACGCCGCCGATTGCAGCCCCGCCCGTGGTCGAGTCCGCGCCCACGGTGCCTGCAATCGATCCGGATGAACTGGTGCGGAGCTTCGAGTCCGCCTGGCTCCAGGGGAAGTATCCGGAACTCGAAGCCTATTTGCCCGCCACGGACGAGTTGCGCCGCGCGGTCGCACCTCGGCTGGCGTGCATCGACTTGCAGTGTCGGTTGAACTGCAAGGAAGCAGTGCGCGTCGAAACGTACCTGGAGCGGTTTCCCGCCCTGGCCGAGAATCGTCCGGGCGTGTTGGACCTGCTCGCACTCGAATTTCGACTCCGACGGCGTGGACAGTCCGATCTGACGACGGAGGAGTACAGCCAGCGCTTTCCGCAGTACGGTGACGAACTGCGCCAGCGGCTCGAACCGCCTGCACCATCCCGGCCCGTCCCTCGTCCATCGGAGCCGGAAGCCGCGCCGGCGGCTGCAAGTTTTCCTTCGATTCCCGACCACGAGATTCTCGGCATCCACGGCGAGAGCGCCCGCGCGGTGGTCTACCGCGCCCGGCATTGCAAGTTAAATCGGCCCGTGGCGCTCAAGCTGCTCGCCGGGCCGCCGGGCGATCCGGTCCAACGTCAGAAACTATTCGCCGAAGCCCGCGCCGCGGCGCGGGTGCATCATCCGCACATCGTCGAGGTCTACGAGGTCGGCGAGCACGCCGGTCGACTGTACTGTTCCCTGGAATGGCTCGACGGTGAACCGCTGGCGCGCCGACTCACCGGCGCGCCGCTGCCCGTGCGGGAAGCGGTGGAACTGACGGTCCACCTCACGGACGCCCTGCAAGCGGCGCATACTCAGGATGTGTTTCACGGCCAACTCCATCCGTCCAACGTCTTGCTCGACGCCGGCAGCAACCATCGACCGAAACTCATCAATCTGGGAATGCGCCCATGTGGCGGTGATCTGCGCGGCGCGGAAGCGGTTCTGGCGGGCTACCGGGCGCCCGAGCAGGCCGAGGGGCGCATCGCGGACATTGGGCCGCTCAGTGATATGCATGCCCTGGGTGTGTTGCTGTTTGAACTGCTCACGGGCCGTCCGCCGTTTCGCGGAGAAACCGTCGAGGAGACCTTGCGGCAAGTCCGGTCCCAGGAACCGTCGGCCCCTTCGGAACTGAATGACCGCATTCCGGCCGATCTCGATGCCATCTGCCTGAAATGTCTGCAAAAAGAACCCACGCGCCGCTACACCAGCGCCGAGGAACTGGCGGCGGACCTGAAACGCTTTCAGAGCGGGCAGCGCCCCAGGGCACGCGCCGCCCTGCACCCCCAGCCGGCGGTGCGTTTCGCGCGCCGCTATCCGCTGACCGCCGCCATCCTGGCCGGCTTGCTCCT
>JAEUIF010000898.1 GCA_016795185.1 Planctomycetia bacterium
GTCGTAGACCGAGTCCTCGTCCAGAATGTCGTTCTGGGGCCGGGCCGCGACCGGAGCCGGGACGGGCGCGGCGGCGGCCACCGGCGCACGCGCGGGAACTGCCACCGCCACCGGCGCACGCGCGGGGACTGCCGCCGCCACCGGGGCGGGGGCCGGCGCAACGGGTGCGCGGACGGGCACGGCGGCGGGTGCAATCGGCGCGGCCACGGCGGCCGGCGCGGGCACCGGCACGGCCACGACGGGCATCGCCGGCGCGGGGACGGGCACCGCTACGACGGGCATCGGGGCCGGCGCAACGGTCGGTGCCGGCGCGGCTACAGCTGGGAACAGACCGGGCACCTCACTGGCGGCGCGCCACTTGTCCTGTCCGCCGCGCATGACCATATCACCGGGCTTCAGTGTGCCGGCATCGGCCAGTTTCTTCAGGTCGGCGGTTGAAACTGGTCCCAGCTTCTTCTTGTCCTGCACATAAAACCAACCGCCAACCGCTGCGGGAGTTGGCGCGGCTGGAACTGCCGGGGCCGCGGCGGGTTTCGCCGGGGCGGCAGCAGCCGGCGCTACCGCGACGGGCTTCACGGGTGCGGCCGGCGCGGGCGCGGCGGGCTTCGCACTGGCGGCGGGAACCGGCGCGGCAGGCCGCGCGGGCGCGGGGGCACTGGCAGCGGGCTTCGCGGGAGCGCTGGCCGCCGGTGCTGCCACGGGCCGGGCCGCCACGGGCGGTTTCGCCGCCGGTGCGGCGGCCACCGGGGGACTGGCAGCGGGTTTCGCGGGACTGGCGGCGGGTGCAACCGGTTGCGGCCGGGCGGGCAGCGGTGTGTTCGCGCCGGCGGGCGCGGGGGCCGGGCCGCCGAAGAGCCCGGGCGTTTCGCTGGCAGGCCGCCAGCGGCCCGTGCCTTCCTTCATCAGCTTGTGCGTCGGCTGCAATTCGCCCGAGCGGACCAGTTCCAGCAGTTGTTCCCACGTCACCGGCCCGACCCGCACTCCGCCACGAATGTGGTACCAACGTTCCATGATTGGAGAGCTCCAGCAGCCAACATCGTTGTTCGCTTGAGGTTGAGGACACCCCTTAGAAGCGTTCCCCGCCGGCAAAGTTTCCGAAAAACGCGCACGGAGCGCCGGTTGCCCGTTGAAACGTTTCAACGGGCAACCGGCGCTCCGCTATATTACCGATTTTTGGCTGCGCTCAGCAACTACCGACTGCCGCCGGCCGTTCCGCGCCGTTGGCGGTCGGCAGCGCTTCCTGCCTGGCCTCCTTCACATCCGATGGCTGGACCTCCTCCTCGGCCGAACGGCCGCCCGCCGTCCGCCGCCGCCAGATGTCCACCAGCGCCAGCGCCAGCGCGAGGATGACCGGGCCGAGGATCAGCCCCGCCGCGCCGAAGAAGCTCAGGCCGCCCAGCAACGCCAGGAAGGCCAGCAGGGTATGCTGCCGTAATCGATTGCCGACGAAGATGGGATAGAGCAAATTGTCGATGAAGCCGATGGCGATCGCGCCCCAGCCGGCCAGAATCGCCGCGCGACCCAGGTCGCCGGTCAGAGCCAGCAACACTGCGGTGGGCGCCCAGACGACGAACGTACCCAGGTAGGGCACCACCGCCAGCAAGGCCATGATCGCGCCCCAGACCACGGGCGCGGGCAGCCCGAGCAGCCAGAACATCAGGCCGCCCAGGGAGCCCTGAATCAGCGCCACCAGCAGCGAGCCGTAGATCGTGGCATGAATGGTGTCCGCCACGCGCTGCATCACCTGGTCGGTCTCCGGGTGCGACAATGGCACCAGCCGGCGCAGGCCGCGCAGCAGTTCCGGGCCGTCGCGGAAGAAGTAGAAGAGGATGAAGAGCACCAGCAGTAGCTGCACGACCGCCCAAATCGAGCCCCCCAGCAGCGAGGCCACGTCCCCGAACAAAGCAGTAACCGCCCGCGGCGCTTCGCTTTGTAAATCCACGTTGCCTTCGAGCCACTGGACGACTGGCGTCAGCTGGGGATACTCGTCCAGCCGCGCGCGCCAGGCCCCATTGGCAGTCTGCGCGCGCACCAGGCTGACGCCGTGGGCCGCTTCGGTCACGAGTCGCTGCGCCACGAGGACAGCCGGCACGATCAGTAGCAGCGCGACCAACACCACCGAGATGCCGGCGGCGACCCCCTGGTGCGTCAGTCGCCGGGACAGCGAGCGATGTACCGGATGCGCGACCACCGCCAGCGCCAGCGCCCAGGCCAGCGCCGGCAGGAAAGGCCGTGCCAGCGCCACGCACAGTCCAAAGACGATGGCCGTGACGACCAGCAGCACGACGACCAGCAATCGTTCGCGCGATGCCCAGCCATCGGCTTCCTGAACCGGCTCCCCTTGCTCCCGCATGGTTCCATCCTCCGTTCGTGGCGTGCGTGCGATCATCCCCAGGTCGGCGGCGCGGGCGGTTCCGGCGGCGGCGCTTCCGGCGGTCCCGGCGTGGGGGCCAGCGGCTCTTCCACCGGCCGCCCGGGGCGCGGCGGCACGTTCTTTTCAGGCCGTTGCGGCGGCGCGGGAGGCGGCGGCGGATCGGCTGCAATCAACAGATGCAGGTCGGCTCCCGATTCGGGCTGACGCGGCGAATACTCGGGTTGCAGCACCTCGGGGCCAGGCGAAATGGTGCGCGGATCGACGATGCCGCCAGCCGGTTCGGGCAGTTCGTTGCCTGGCGCAGCGCGCTCTGGTGCGGTTTCTTCCGGCTCGGGCTCCGGTGAGCGCTGCGGTTCAACCACCAACGGCGTGTCAGGCGGGATCGCGGCCATGATGCCTCCCTCCGTTACCAACGGTTCTCGTTCCTCGGATGGAGGGGAGCAACTCCTGTGCCGGCGGTGGATGACGACCGCGCACCGCTGACGACTGCAAGTAGCCCGCCACGGAGTGGCGGGCTACTTTCGGGGCAAGCCACTGTTCGGACTTTGCACTAGGATAGCAGCGTGCTTCGCCTGGCCCGGACCCAGGCCAACCTACTTTGGGCGGAATCCCACGGCGGCATTCCGCTGCTGCTTATGCTGCACCCGCGCTTGCCCTGGCAGCCAGACAGACTGGAATCGCCGCGCCCGCGTCGGCGAACCCTCCGGGCCGCGCGAGCGTATAGTCAGCACCGCCACGCGGCGAACCCAGCGAACCGCACCGGCCTTCACCGCGCCACTCCAGGCAGTATTCCAGCGCCAGCGAATCCGTCCGCGCACCGACGGCCCAGGGGACCGCAGTTCTGCGTCCCCGTGCCGTCGCCGTTGGGCGATTGTTCCGCGTACATCCTGCGATCCGTCGTTCGAGCCAACGGGAGGTGACCGATGTCCCTGATTCAACAATGGCAGACCGCCAAGCGGACCTTCGAGCAACAGACCCAGCGCAAGAAGCCCAGCGAAAAATTCCTGGGGATTTTCCGCAAGTCGTCGGGCCTGGAAAGCGCCTGCAAGGCGCTGGATGATTCCCTGAAGGAATTCAATGTGAAGGCCAAGACCAAGGCGATGGCCGCGTTCAATCAGGCGAAGAACACCTACCTGGCCACGTTGCAGCGCGCCCTGGGCAACGAAGACGAAAACTACCAGCAGCAGGTCAACACGCTGAGCAACGCCCTCGACCAGCTGGCGGCGGACTACACCAATGCCTGGGACGGCGTGGCCAACCAGGAATTCCAGAAGTTCATCACCGCCGTCAAGAATTCCATCAAGGCGGCGGAAAAGAACAAACAGCAGCTCCAGCAAAAGCTGGACAAGGTGGAAGACCAGATGCAGGAAGCGGACGCCACCTGGCGGGCGCTGGCGGCGGCCGTGTCCACCCGCGACAAGGAGGCGGCCAAGAAAGCCTCCGGCGAGCTCCAGAAGCAGGTCAAGAACCTGCTCGCCGCGAACACCGAAGTGGCCAAGTCCTATCGGGCGCAACTCAAGGCGATCGACGAGACCGTCGACAGCTGGGAAAAGCACGAGGACGTCATCCAGATCAACGAGGACGAGTACGAACGGCAGGCGGGCTTCCTCCGCTTTCAACGCAATTTCGTGGACAATGGCCGCTTGCGCACCGAGGAAATCGTCGCCGAAAGCAAGGACTTGCTGACGAAGGCCGCCAAGGCGCTCAAGGAAGGCATCGGCAACGCCGAGGCGGAGTACACGGCGAGCATCGGCAAGTTCGCGCGGCGCGTGCGCGACATGTCCATCAACGCCGAAGCCCCGCTGATCGCCACGGAAAACCTGTACAACCGGCTGCGCCAGGATTTACAGAACTACCAGGATATGGAGCCCGGCAACGACAAGGACAGGAGAAAGACCGACCTGCAAAAGCAGTTCAACGAGCACCTGAAGACCGTGCAGCAGGCTGGTCTGAAGCTGGGCAAGGCCAAGCAGACCTTGAAGAAGGAGTGGAAGGCGTTTCCCGAGTATTTCAAGCAGTTCGCCGAACCGCAGGACGTGAAGGACGTCAACGACGTCATCAACGGCGGCTTCGACAACGCCATCGGCCGTTCCGTGGAGTTGACCAAGAACCTGCGCGAGCTGATCAACGGGCTCGAATAGCGATGTGCAGCCCACCACGCGCCGGGGCGAAGGCGGACGGGTCGATGGTGGAAAAGTGTCAGCTGGCACGGAGTGGCAGTACCCCAAGGTTCTGCCACTCCGTGCCAGGAGGCATTTGGCGCGCCGTGGCAAAACATTGGGTTTTTGCCTGTCCGAGTTGACCGAAGCCGTTTCTATCGCTACCCCACCTTTCCCAAACCGCGCTGGCTTTCACACGCCGGCCGCTTTATTACTGGCAGATTCCTGCCGGTTTTCTCCCACCTCCGCTCACAAGCTGGCAAAACTTGAAAGAATTTGCAGAGATTATGCTTGACGACGGCGGCTAAGTGTCGGAAATTACCTCTGAACAGCAGATTCTTTCAACATTCCGTCAGGAATTTCCAGTGCTGGTGGAAGAAAGACGTCAGCGAGTGCTGGATCTGGTCAGCCATCGAGGCTTCATCAGCCTCAATGACCTGGTGGAAGCCGTGCAGGCTTCCGAGTCCACGCTGCGGCGCGACCTCGACTACTGGCATCAGCAGGGAATGCTGAGGCGGACGCACGGCGGTGCCATCTATGTCGGCGACGGCAGCACCTTACCGCCGCTGGAAGAGCGATCCGCCCGGCAGCTGGAAGAGAAGCGGGCGATTGCCCTGGCCGCTGCGGCGCGGATCGGCGACGGCGATGCGGTCCTGCTCGACGGCGGGACCACGACCCTGGAAGTCGCCCGCCGGCTGCTCGACCGGCCGGTGCAGATCGTCACGAACAGTCTGCCCATCGCCCAGCTGTTCGCCGGCAGCCGGTCCAGCGACCTGGTGTTCCTGGGCGGCTACGTCTACCCGAAGACGGGTGTGGCCCTCGGGCCGCTGACGCTGCGGGTACTGGAAGACATCCATGTGAACCAGGCGATTCTGTCGGTCAGCGGCGTGACGGCCAAGGGGCTGTTCAACAGCAACCTGCTGCTGGTCGAGACCGAACGCCGCATGATGCGCTGCGCCGACGAGGTCGTGGTGGTCGTGGACCATACGAAGATTGGGCGTCCGGCGCTGGCTTACCTGTGCGAACTGTCGGCCATCGACACCCTGGTCGTAGACCCCGGTTTGTCGCCTGAGCAACGGCAACTGCTGACGGATGCCGGCCCCCGGCTGATCGTGGCCGGCGAAGCAAACCATCACGCGGAAGAGTTTCACCGATGAGCACCGCCACCCTGGACCGCAGCGGCATCGAGCGCCTGGTGCGCGACGCGCTGAGGAAACATTTGACGAACGGGCATTCAAAACCCCTCACCCCTACCCCTCTCCCGCAAGGGGAGAGGGGAGCTAGTCTTGCCCCTCTCCCCTTGCGGGAGAG